>CAJKZL010000123.1 GCA_905204385.1 uncultured Odoribacter sp.
ATGCGTGCCCAGATCAATTTTAACAGAACATTCAAAGATATACACGACTTGGTTATCATTGCCGGAGGGGAAAGACGGAAAGTGCTGAATGAGAGTAGTGGACATTATAAAGTGGGATATGACGATCATAACCTGACCTACAAATATTTCGACGAATCTACTCTGAACAAACCGATCAGAGGGACAGAAGCCCTGAACAAATCATTCAGTTTTAATGCTCCGCGCCCTCCTTTTACAAACGTAGAAGATCGTTATGTTTCGTTTTACGGAAATGCTTCTTATACGTATAACAATCGTTTGTCCGCTTCAGCTAGTATCCGTATGGATCAATCGAATCTTTTCGGTACCGATCCTAAATACCAATATCGTCCTTTATGGTCAGCGGGGTTACAATATGTCGTATTCGAAAATAAATGGTCCTGGTTGGAGCGTTTGTCGGCGCGGATTACATACGGTATCAACGGTAATATTTCCAAAAAAAGCGGTCCTTATCTCATTGCAAAATCATGGCCTTACGGTCCGAACTACCTGATTAATGAAAACTACACTTATATTTCGACGCCTCCCAATTCCGGTTTACGATGGGAAAAAACAAAAGTGACGAATATCGGATTGGATTTTCAGCTACTCGGAAAGCGTCTGAACGGGACGGTGGAATATTATAGTAAGAATACCTCGGATCTCCTTGGAGAAAAGGATGCGGACCCGACGCTGGGCTGGTCTTCGGTAATGATGAATTACGGAGACATGCGCAATCGGGGGATAGAGATTTCATTGCGTAGCCGGAATATCGATCGTCCGGATTTCAAATGGAATAGTGACTTTATTTTCAGCTATAATAAAAACAAAGTGACGAATATTAAAGATCCGTCCACTTCGGCAGCGAGTTATTACAGTGAATTACAAGCCCGGGAAGGCTATCCGCTCAACGCTTTATTTAGCGTCCGCTATGCAGGCTTAGATGAAAACGGAGCTCCTACAGCCTACACAAAAGACGGAGAAATTGTTGGCTCTACCAGTGAATTGACAAAGGACGATTTGGTATTTTCCGGTACGTACGACCCGAAATACAATGCTTCTTTCAGTAATACTTTTTCGTATAAAGGAATTGACCTGTCACTGATGTTCGTTTATTATGGCGGTCATGTCATGAGAGATGTCGGGGCAACGATGTATTTGACCCATCCACATACCGCTTATACGACCAACCTGGACAGGGATAACCTGAATTACTGGAAAACACCAGCCGATAGTAAAGATATCCATATGCATCCGGCTTATAGTTATAATGAAGATTCCGATGTGGAAAATATCTGGAGAGCTGCGGATATTCACATCCAAAAAGGAGATTTCATTAAATTGAGGGATATCACCTTGGGTTATACCTTGCCCCGAATATGGACCGAACGTTGTCGTTTACAAAAAGTGCGGATTGATTTTCAAATACAGAATGTCTGGCGGTGGGCTGCCAACGACAATAAACTCGATCCGGAAGTATGGAGCGGAGGCGAAATCTATTCCATCGACCGGGGTGATCTTACACCGACAACTTATACTTTAGGGCTCACTGTAAACTTTTAACTGAGGATGATTATGAAAAAATTATTACTTTCGATAAGTGTGATATTGGGTGGAATTTTACTGGGTTGCGACGATTATCTGGACATTCGCCCGAAGGGTTATACGATCCCGGAATATTACGACGACTACCAGACTTTGATGTATGGTCTGCCTTTGCATACGACGTCCAATTCTGTTATCAACTATATGACAGATCATACCGCCCTATTGGACAAGGACGGGGATTCGGACCTGAATATGGTCTCCAAATGGGAATATATCCGCAATCTTTACCAATTTAAACCGGGAGCTATTTATTTACCCGGAAATTCGGACGCTTTCTGGGAAAAACGTTATGAAAATATTTTCACTTACAATGTAGTGATCAATAATGTGATGGATGCGCCGGATGCTACGGATAGTCAAAAGAGCCGCCTGCGTGCCGAAGCATTGATAGGACGTGCTATGGAATATTTATTTCTGGTGAACGGTTACGCCGTGCATTATCAGGCTGCTACGGCCAAAAGCGACCTGGGTGTACCACTGATTCTGAGCGAGGATATCAATAATTCCTATCGTCGCAACAGTGTACAGGAAGTTTACGATCAGATCGAAAAAGATATTATCGAAGCCTTGCCTTCACTAGCGGAAAAAGCCCTGCATGTATATCAGGCGACACAGGCCGTCGGACAATCTTTGCTGGCTAGGACCTATTTGTATATGGGAAAATATAAAGAAGCCCTGATATATGCAGAGAATGTGTTGAAAGTACACAATACCTTATTGGATTTTAAAGCATTCAATTCAAGGGAAGGAGGTTGGGACCATATTTACGACGCAAACGGTGAGCTCTTCCCTGTCGATGGCAATAATCCGGAAGATTTTTTCTTTCGTTTGGATATTTCCGATTTATCGGCAGAATTATGTGCCAGTGAAGACTTGATCGATTGTTATCATCGCAATCTTGAAGCCGATATGACCGATCAGCGGCTTGCTTTGTTTTATTTTAAAGACAGAGCGAATCCCTGGCGGGAAATGCTTTTCCCCGGTAAATACATGTGGGCGGCCTATCATACTCAGAATGTAGGGTTTTCGACACCGGAAATATTGTTGATCGCTGCGGAATGTGAGGCCCGGATCGGAAGCAAAGAAAAGGCGATGGAGTATATCGGTCATTTGCGGGATTACCGGATCATAAACAACCGGAAATTGACAGCTTCGGATAAAGAAGAAGCGTTGAAAATTATATTGGACGAACGCAGAAGAGAAATGCCTTTCACCGGTATGACGCGCTATATCGATCTGAAACGGCTGAATCTGGAAGAAAAATTTCGGAAAACCGTTATCCATACGGACGACTGTAAAACTTTTAATTTGCCTCCTAACGATCCGCGTTATGTATTGCCGATACCCCCGAAAGTATTGGAGCAAAATCCGGATATTCCTCAATATGAACGCTAAAAGAAAACCGATGAGATATTTATTTTTATGTTTGGTGCTGTTTTCTTCCGGAATGAAGGCACAAAACAAAGGTGTAAAATTTGAAACGGGAACTTTGGCCGAAGTTTTAGCAAAATCCGGGAAAGAAAAAAAACTGGTATTTGTGGATACTTATACTGCTTGGTGTAGTGCCTGTAAATGGATGGATAAGACAACTTTTTGCGACGACCGGGTGGCGGATTTCATGAATACCCATTTTGTGAATATCAAGTTCGACACCGAAAAAGGTGAGGGCATCGAAGTCAAAAAGCGTTATCCGGGAATTTATTCTTATCCGACTTATCTTATTTTGGATACGACAGGGCGGGAGATCCACCGAATTATCGGAGGAGGCGTTGCCGACGACTTCATTCGTAAGGTAAAAGCCGGAATGAATCCTCAAACCTGCCTTTCGGGGTTTGAACGAAAATTTGAAACAGGGAAACGGGACCGTGACTTTTTGCTGTCCTACCTGAAGGCATTGGATCTTGCCGGCCAATATCGGGAAGCCGGTGAGATCGCAGCCTTATATATCTGTTCTGCCGGCGAAGAGCTGGCAGATTCCTCCAACTGGTATTTATTCAGACAATATGTAAACGGAAACCCCTGGGGTGAAGAATTTAAAAAATTATTAACCCACAAGAATGTGTTTATTGCCAATAACGGAAAAAATACTGTTGAGGAAAAAGTCAATACGGTTTTATTGGCCGGTACCTATGAGTTGATTTTCGGAAACAGGGAGTATTCCATCGGTTCAGCAAAAGAACTTCGGAAAATGATCCGCGATCATCATCCTGCCGATTCCCGCTATATGCTGGATTTATTGCATTTAGCTAAGGCAAAACAAGCCGGGAAAGTGAAAAAAATAATAAAAATAACGAACCGCGGATTGATGGAGGGAAACATGGGATCTATGGAGAAGTGTTCCTTGTTTGACAATATCCAGGAAACAATAATGCAACAAGGCAAGGCGGAGGAACAGAAAAGTTGGAAACGGACCTTGAATAAAGCTATCCGGATGTGTCCGGAAAAACAAGGGAAAATATACTATCAGGAACTATGGAATAAAATCCGGTAATAACAAAACATTTGCCAGCTGCCCGGTGCAAAATAATACCCCGATTACAGATATGATAACCCCGATTACAGATTTGTCCGCACCACCGTAAAAAGGTATTCCTTTGATTCGTATCTTTGCTTCATAACAAACATTTACGGCTATGGATAACATAATAAAACTGGAAAATGTAGATCGATACTTCAGCTTGTACGGACTCGAAACCCTTCATCCGTTGGTAAGCGTGGTGGACCTGACCAAAGCCACCCGGATGGTCAATCATGTTCAGATGAACTATGGGGTGTATGCTCTTTATCTGAAACAGACAAAAAGCTGTAATATCACTTACGGACGGCAAACGTACGACTATCAGGAAGGAACCATCGTATGCTTCGCGCCCGGTCAGACAGCCACCGTGGATATGCTGGAAGAAGAAACGAAACCCGTCGTTTACGGCGTGGTATTTCATCCCGACCTGATACGGGGGACTTCGCTTGGCAGAAACATTCGGAACTACACTTATTTTTCCTATGCCGTCAACGAAGCGCTTCATCTTTCCGAACAGGAAAAAGGCATTGTTATGGATTGTCTCGCCAAGATCCGCATAGAACTCGAACACCCCATCGACAAGCATAGCAAAGAGTTGATCGCCATGAATATCGAGCTGCTGCTCAATTATTGCATGCGTTTTTATGAACGGCAGTTCATCACCCGCAGCGAGGCCAATCACGATGCCCTGACGAAGTTCGAGAAATTGCTGGAAGAGTATTTCAATAGTCCGCAGCTTGAACGGGACGGATTGCCGTCGGTAAAATATTTTGCTGACAAAATGTGCCTTTCGCCCAACTACTTCGGCGATATGGTCAAGAAAGAGACCGGAATTACGGCTCAGGAACACATCCAGCAGAAGATCATTGAATTGGCCAAGGAACACATGCTGTCGACAGACGCCACCGTCAGTCAGATTGCTTATACCCTCGGATTCCAGTATCCGCAGCATTTTTGCCGCCTGTTCAAAAAACGGGTAGGATGTACGCCTAATGAGTACCGTATGCAGAACACTCTCCTTTCCTGACCGGGACGCTTCTATGGTCCGACGGTAAGTGGCCCGAAGTTCCGGTGTCCGGAGGTATTGCTTTTTTTACGCCGGATGCACCCGCTTGGGCATCCGGATGCCGGATAGGAGAATCCGGAATACGGAGAAACGGACAGGCGAATCCCGCTAAAACGCTTTCGCTTTGCGGCTTATTCATCATGATTCGATACGCATGAAAGATCAAACACTGAATATAGAAACGGTACACCAATGCAATTGTTGCTTAGGGGGTACGACCCTGCATCCGTTGGCAAGCGTTATCGCTCTGACAGAAACGCCGCTGTTGCAGCATTCCGTTACCTTCGGTTTTTATACCGTTCTGCTCCGGGAAGGGCAAGCGGAGGAATTTTTCTTCGGGCGCCGGCAGGACGATTATTCCGCCGCTGCCCTGGTTTTCCTTCCGCCCGGACAATCGCTGGAAACCGGGCATAAAGAATGGTTTCCGCACAAAGGCTGGCTGCTGGCCTTTCATCCCGACCTGATTGCCCGTACCTCATTGGGGACGACTATCCGGAATTATACCTTTTTCTCTTACCATCCCGACGAAGCGCTTCACGTTTCTATGCGGGAAAAAACGAAAGCCGTGGAATGCCTGTGTCATATCCGTGAGGAACTCCGGCATCCGGTCGATTGTCATAGCAAGACTCTTATCTCCAGACATATCGAATTACTGTTGGATTATTGCTCCCGCTTCTACGAACGTCAGTTCATTACCCGGGAGGAAGCGAACCAGGAAGTGATCCGTCGGACAGAAACGCTCCTCGAACAACATATCCTGTCCGGCGGCTTCCGCGACGGTCATTTGCCTTCTGCCGGCTGGTGTGCCCGGTACACCGGACTGTCGCCCTATTATTTCGCCGACCTGTTGAAGTTCGAAACCGGTAAAAATTTCAACGAATACCTCCAGTGGAAACGCTTTGAATTTTCCAAAAAACTGCTGTTGAACGATCGATATACCACCAGTCAGGTAGCTGCACTGCTCGGATATCCCAGCGTGCAGTGTTTTGCGGGACTTTTTAAGAAAATCACGGGCATCGCCCCTAATGAATATCGTTTTTCGCATCATTGAGTGAGCCGGATTCCGCCGAATAATTAGAATGAGAGTTTAGAATACTTTTTTCCTGGGAACGGTGGCTATGAAATCTTTTAAATAAAAAGGCTCGAAATAGGCAGTATCTACAAATTTCCGTTCTTTACAGTAAGCTTCGGCCAGGGGCACCAAGTGGGTGGCCGAGGTTTCCACCTTGGGCACAAAGTGAGCGTGGGGTGAGGTGATCAGTGGACTGACCTTGTCGCTTCCGTTACCGAAAAAATAAACTTTGCGTTCAGAGAGGATGTCGGCAAAGGAATGCTCGTCGATGATCTCTGCTTTTGTATCCACCATGGTCTGATTATGTACATCGAAGAGAGCGGTATAGACTTCCATGCGGCGGGCGTCCAGCATAGGACAATACCAGGCATCCTCACCGATTTCGGATGCTACCGACAAGGCCAATGCTTGCAGCGTAGGGACGGCGATCAAAGGTTTATCCGCACCGAAGCACAATCCCTTGGCCATCGATACCCCGATACGCAGGCCGGTATACGATCCGGGGCCCATGCTCACAGCAATGGCGTCCAATCGGTGGACATCCAGCTGGTTTTCCTTCAGGATTTCATCGATATACACTCCCAGCAGGACCGAATGGTTCAAGCCTTCGTTGTTTTCTTTCACTGCAATCACTTCCCTGTCCCGGGCCAAAGCCACCGAACAAACTGAAGTGGACGTATCTATATTCAGAATTAAACTCACAGCAAAAAGTATTATTATAATCCGCTATCTCTAAACTTCCGGCCATCTATCGTCCCCGACGACAGCCGTCCGCTTCTCATTTTCTGATAATCTCGATTTCTCCTCTCATTCCTAATTTGATGATGGCGGAAGGGGAGGAAGGCTTATGGTCGTTCCGGCGGTAAGCGACGATATAATCGACGGCCTCACATATCGCGCTGCTGATTTCATCGAAGCAGCGCGGCGAAGGTTCTCCGCTGATATTGGCCGAAGTGGAAACCAGAGGGCGGTTGAATCTCGTCAGTAGGGAATGGGTAAATTCTTCCTGAGTGATCCGGATGCCGATCGTTCCGTCCTCAGCAATCAGGTTGGGAGCAAGCCTTTTGGCGTTGGGATAAATGATGGTAGTAGGTTTATCGGCGACCTCGATCAAATCCAGCGCTATGTCCGGAACGTCGGCATAGGAGGCGATCTTTCCGGCATCCTCCAGCAGGACTAGCATGGATTTGTGGTCCGAACGTTGTTTTATGTCGTAAATGCGCTTTACTGCCTCGGCATTGGTCGCATCACACCCCAGCCCCCAAATCGTATCCGTCGGATAAAGGATAACGCCGCCCTTTTTCAGGACTTCCAGGGTTTTACCGATCTCTTCTTTGAGTTTGGCGTTCATAGTTTTCTTGTATTCGATCGGCGAAAATACGAAGTTTTTCGTACATTCTGTCTTTTATTTTTACTTTTTACTATCCTGTGAGAAGCCTTTCCGTTTATTTGTGAAAATCTTTGGAATTAATAATGGATTTTAAAGCAAGATGTCGAAAGTGGATTCTATATTTGCAAAATATTTCCTAAAAATCCGGAAATTGGAGAAGATTTGCCGGATATAGGCTTGCCCGGACCACCTGAAAAGGACGATTGTCCCGGTGATAAATGAAAATAAAATAAAAGTAGGATCATGGTGCGGCATTTGTTGGTTTTAGGCGGGATGTTTTTGCTTTTTTTCGGGAGTATCTTTGCTCAGGAAGTGGATAATAGCCGTTTTATTCACCGGCTGGAGGCAGAGATGCGGCCTGGCTATGTTTTTCCTACCAATGCGTTTTTGCGGGGAATGAATGAGGATCGGTTGCCTGTTAAAAATTCATAGGCCGCTCATCTGAAATATTCCTTTCAGTATTGTCCGCACACACTGGCCAGCCGGATTTTCGGGGGTGTTTATCAGGGAATTGGGGTGGCCG
>CAJKZL010000124.1 GCA_905204385.1 uncultured Odoribacter sp.
TGCAAAAGCGGCCTCTTTTTTTAGGCAGCAACTTCCCTGGATTCATTTACCATTTAACGAACAAGATGTTCGGATTGATATTGATGGATATCCAGCCCCAATCCTGCCAACTGTCGTGACTGCCGCCTTTCACCAGGTCCATGGTTTCGCTGCCGAGCATAAAGGAATAACCGGCCGATAGCTTAACATCCTTCATCAATTGGTAATCGATTTGGAAATCGATCTCCGATCCCAGATCTTTCTTATAGCTTTTATCGGGTCCGTCCACCTCGGCGGTAGTGGAGAAATAATGGTAATTGACATTCAGGTTTGTATTGGTTTCTTTCATCTCCTGTCCCCACGCTATGACAGGAAATAATAACAGGCAACAGCCCATCGGATTTTTAATCAGATTCATCATGATAAAGTTTTTATTTCATATTATAAGTATGCACACTCACACCTTGTGCCGACGGCAGGTAATTGAGCCATACCAGCACATTTGCAAGGCCAGAAAAGACGCCAGCATAATCAGCAGAGCTTGACGGCAGGCCCGGGGGCGATGCAGGCGAAAATGGATATAAGCCAGATAGGCGATCCAGGTGGCGGCAGCCCAAGTCTCTTTCGGATCCCAGCTCCAATAGTGCCCCCAGGCCTCTTTGGCCCACAAGGCTCCGAACAACATGCCCAGGGTCATAAAGGCAAGTCCGACGTAGACCAGATTGTCCGATAACTCCATTTCCCGGCGTTCGATCCCTTTTTTCTTAAACCAGAGTAAATAGACCGCCAGTAGGGTGGCAGCCCCCAGCATGGCATAGGCGAACATATAGACGATGACATGCGGGGCGAACCACGGACTTTGCAGGGCTGGCATTAAGGTTTTGTTGTAGCAGGTTGATGAAGATAAAAACAGTGGATAAGATAAAGCTAAAACTTAAAATCCATTTATATTTCCAGCGGGAATAAGTGATCAGTCCGGCAAGCGGCAAAAAAAAGGAGTACCAGAGGCGGGTTTCCCCCATGGTCCGCATGGGCGGACGTTCCAGGGATATCCAAAGACTTGCGATAAAAGTAAAAAATATCAGTAGTCCTGCACCTGTCGATCCATATATGAATGCAGGCTTTTCCGATTTCCAGGCAAGTACTGCACCTCCTCCCCAGCATAACAGGGAGGGCAGGGCAAACCCTATAAAATGTTTCCAGTTCATAGATTTTCCTCCTTTCTTTTCGAAGCGGTGATAAACATCCATACTGCTCCGGCAATAAGCATGTATATGCCGGTGTACACCACGGGCAACCACGGGTCGCGCACCAATTCGAAAATGCTGATATCGCTCCATTTGCCCTTGGTTTCGTCGTAGCTGAGTTGATAGATTTTCCAGCCCTCTGCTTTCAAAGGCTTGTTGACCTCTATGGTGGCGGTTTGTTTGTGTCCCGATCGGGTGTAAAGTTGAATATCCGAAGCAAAACGCCGGGGTTCTCTTTCCGGCATGATGAGGCTGACCGCTTCATTCAGGCGCAGGGCCTTATAAGGAAACAGGAAGCTTCCGCAACTGACCCAGCCTTCTTTTTGCTCTCCGCTCTGTCGGTGGCGAGCCCGGATATAAACGGCATAGGTAGAACCTATAGAATGGAAGTCGACGAATTTTACGCTATCGGAAGTGTTTACACTGGCCGCTTGGGGAATATGGCGCATGACTTCTATTTGCCATTCGCCCAGGTAACCCTGTATTACCTCTTCTTCGGGCAGCAGGTTTTCCGGTTTACCCTCGGACAGGGTTTTCCCGGTTTCGTTATCGATCAGCATGAATTTCGGGGGATATTCATCGATGGTGAAACCGGTTAACTCAAGGGCCAGGGGCAGTTCCAGCAGATGTCCGTCGGAAGTCCGGGCCCGCCATTCGGCTTTACCCAGAGAAACGGTCATTTTCAGCCGTTGCATGTCGGCACTGCCCATAACGGCTCCTACGACTGCGATGAATAATCCCAGATGATTCAACAGAAAAGGGATATTTTGCCGGCGAAAAGGATAAAGACGGCGGAGGATTGACGATCCCAATATCGTCATAAGCCAGGTAAATAGCAGCACGAAAGGCCAGGCGGAAAGCATCTGGGAAAATCCCAGTCCTGCCTCCAGGCCGCTAAGGACCTCTTGGGCCGGAAGTTGACGGGTAAATCCCATGATTACGGTCATGGCCGCTCCGGCTATCAAAGCGCTTACCGTTGCCGGAAAGCTGCTCATCCAGCGGAATAAATAAACTTTACGGGCCTTGGTGTGAAACAGCAAAAGGGTTGAAAGGTAAAGGATCAGCAAAATGATATTGACCGGAAAAGCGAGCAGATCCCAATTTATTTTACCTGTAGTGACCTGCAGGAGGATGCCGGTCAGCAATAAGCCGGTACACACGACGAATCCCTCCTTATAGCCCCAGAGTTTTTCCCACATTGTTGACATCTTTAGTTTTTCTTCGGATAAAAAATATGATTTACGATTTTATGCACACACTTAAAATCGTAAATCATAATCACGGATATTATAGGCTTGCCGTTGTCATGCGGCCTTCGGATTTTGCTTTTTCAAGCCATTGCGGAACGGTGGTTTTCCGGAAATGCTCCTTGACTTTCCGGTCTTTTTTCATGTCGAGACCGATATATCGCTGTGCTTTCTCTTTGGTAGAAAGGCCGGGCATAGGGACTTCGTCGGTGATGCCATGTTTCACCAGCACTTTGTTGACCGCCATCTGGACTTGCAGGGCTTTGTCGAGGCCATGGGACAGGATGCGTTGAATTTCATGGGGAGTATGAAATGCACCTCCGTGCGAGGCCACTCCGAAATCCTATCTCCATTGGGCCTGGCGGATCAGTTGAAGCGCTTCTTGCATTTGATCTTCGGTCGCCCCGTTGTCCCAGGCATATTTGGCTTCGATATGCGCTTTGGCCAGTTCGGTTTCCAGGCGATTGCGGATCTCGTTGGCCTTGCGTTGACGTTCGTAGACGTTTTGGCGCAGTGTCTCTTCGCTTTCGCGATGGCAAACCTGGCAAGTACGGTCGTTCATCGCCAGGGGACTTTGGATATGGTGGTCGCTGAATTTTACGCCCCCTCCGCTTTTATACGGCATATGGCAATCGGCACACGAAACACCCCGTTGAGCGTGTATGCCCATCTGTGAAATTTCATAAGGCTTTTCCTTCTCCCGTTCGTGCCATCATATAATCTATTTTTCCTGTTTTCACAAACTCGGTGTTCAATTGAGTATGACAGCGGATGCAATTGTTCATAATCACCTTTGCACTTTCCGGATTCGCCTGAATCACCTGGGGTTCGCTATGTGTCAGAAAAGCGGCTACATGGCGCATACCGTCTATTCCCTTAAAAGTCCATTTTTTTACGGCATTTTCGTGTGGTACATGGCAATCGTTGCAAGTTGCATGGCGGCTGTGAGAGCTGTGGAACCAGATGGCATAAAAAGGTGCCATGATGTGGCAGTTTACACAAGCCGACGGATCGTCGCCCAGGTGAGTATGCGCCCGAAGCTGGTAAAGAAACAAACCTCCTCCTCCTACAAGGATGTCGCCCAGAACTATAGCTGTCATTTTCCATTTCCGGGAAGACAGAAGGACATCTATAAGTCTGCGTATCTTCATGGATTTAATATTTTTCACAGAGATAAAGTCTTGGATACAGAAAAACTGTAATCATGATTACAGTTTGGGAGATCTCCTGTTTTTTATCTTCTTTTTCCTTCTTATAATAAATCCTCTTTCTTCTTTATTCTGCCTGAACCGTTTCTCTTTTATCGTTCACGGCGTTTGGAACTTGTTCCAAAATTTGTCATCTTTAGCCAGGATTTCTCACACTGCCGAATCATGGAAAAAATACTATTTTCAGAGAACGATAAAGGTTTATTTTTTTCAATTCCCTTGTTCCGGGATTTGCCTGTCAATCTGAAGACCACCCTGCTGGAAAGACTGGATTATCAGGTTTTTCATATCCATAAGAAAGAGGTTGTCGCCCGGCAAAATACTCCTTGTAAGCAATTATTCGTTTTGGTGAGGGGGAAATTGAGGGCGGACATTATCGATGTGCTGGGGAATGAAATTATGATCGAGTATATCGTCGCTCCCCGTACGTTCGCTACGCCCCATCTTTTTAGTGCCGACAGCACTTTGCCCGCTACATTTACCGCTTTGGAGGACAGTATTCTGTTGACGGCTACCAAAGAATCTTTGTTCCGCTTATTGAGCGGAGAACCCGGGGTGTTAAAGAATTTCCTTTCTGTGACCGGCAATTGTAATCAATATACGGTGACCCGCTTGTGTGTGCTGTCCCATAAAAATGTGCGCAGCCGTTTTATCGCCTACCTATTGGCCAATAGAGGAAGCGATCCGCTGAAAATTCATTTGGTGCATAATCAGGCTCAATTGGCCGAGTATCTGTGTGTGACCCGGCCGGCTTTATCCTGGGAAATCAATAAAATGGTGAAAGAAGGATTGATCAGAGTGGAAGGTAAAGAGATGAGTTTGCTCGATGTCGCCCAATTGAACCGGTATATTTTATAATGCCTGAAAGCTGATGGAGGAAGTGCTGAGGGAGATGTTTTTGAATTGTTACGTCCTTTAAATGAGATAAAATGAGAAAATATAGAATTATTGGTTATTTGTTGTTCCTGGCCGTTGTCATGTCTTTTTTACCGGGATGCTGGGATAGCGGAAAGAGCGGCGAATTTATTTTATTGCATACGAACGATAGCCATGGGAGTGTTTTGCCTACGGACGGCGTGGGTGGCATGGCTGAAAGGGCGACCTTTATCCGGTCGGTGAGAGAGAAAAATCCGGACGTGTTGTTGCTGGATGCGGGTGATTTTAATACCGGTCAGGCCGTTTCGAACCTTTTCGACGCCCGTCCCGACGTGGAAGCTTATAATTATATGGGATACGATGCGATAACCCTTGGAAATCACGAATTTGACAAACCTCTCCCTGTATTGCAGCAGCAAATGAAATGGGCGGAATTTCCTTTTGTGGTGTCGAATGTTTTTAGTGAAGGGGTGGCTTTGGGAGAACCTTATCTTATTCGGGAGATAGGGAACGTTAGGGTAGGTATTTTCGGACTGACGACGAAGAATACCAAAAATATCAGCGTGTATGCCCAGCGGGTGGATTTTGAAAATGAGATAGAAACTGCCCGAAAAATGGTGGAAACGCTCAAAGGAAAACAGGTGGATGTGATTATCGGCTTGGTGCATCTAGGCTTTGTCGAATCCACCCCGGGTTTTGTGACGTCCACGCTTTTGGCAGAACAGGTCGAAGGCATAGACATCCTGGTGGATGGGCATTCTCATTCGTATATCGAACAGCCTGTCAAGGTTGGTAAGACCTGGATTGTTACAGCCAACCAAAGCGGAAATTATGTTGGAGAGGGGAAAGTGATCTTTCGAAATGGCCGGTTAAAAGAGTTGGATTGGAGGCCGGTAAAGATGGAAGGCTTTGTGCCGGATACTGTTTTGCTCTCCCGGCTTCAGGGGTATGTAGAAGCTGCTCAGGAAGATCTGCAGACAGTCATCGGACATGCAGCGGAAGAGTTTGTATTGTTTCTGGATGGAGAGAATGTTGCATGGTACCGGGAAACTGCCTTAGGTGACCTGGTGGCGGATGCATTGAAGTGGAAAGCCGGATGTTTGCTAATGAAAGTGGATTTCGGCTTGACCAATTCGGGTGGTAGCCGGGCCGCTCTTCCTGCAGGAGAATTGACGAAAGGAGACGTCCTGGGAGTGCTTCCGTTTAATAATGTGTTGGAGGTGATTGCTTTGAAAGGAAAAGACGTGCGGAAATTGTTCGGGTTTATTGCCGCTGTGCCGGAAGGCAATGGGGCTTTTGCCCAAGTCTCCCAGGAAGTGAAAGTCGTGTATAACCGGAAAGCTAAGCAGTTGGAGTTCTTGTCTATCCATGGACAACCGGTAGAAGATGAGAAGGTGTATTATATGGCGACCTGCGATTATGTGGCTGCCGGGAAAGATGGGTACGATGCCGGCCTGGGAGAAGTGCTGTCCCGGGAGAATACTTCTTTGCTATTGTCCCAGGTGCTGATCGATTACCTCGGTTTCCGGAAAGATATCGTTCCGGTGACGGACGGAAGAATACAAATAAAGTAACTTTCCGGTTTGCCGTATCCTCTTTTTCTGAAGACACTATGAGGAAAAGAGTGCCATATACCGTTCTTGTTATTAAAAATTTTTAATATATGATGAAGGTTTATGGGTTTTATTTGTAATCTTTGTATATTTACCCTCCTAAATCCGTTAATATAATTATAGAATCATGAAGAAACCTCTCTTATTGTTATTTTTTTGGTGTTTGTGTGGGATTTTTGCAGTTGAGGCGGGGGATACGGTGCGTATACGTGAAACCCGGATTCCTGTGCTGATCGAGCGGAAAGATAATGTACTGTTTTATTTTCGTGTGGATGCTGCTGCCGGGCAACACTTGAACGAGGTCCGGCTGAATCTTCACGGCAAGGCCGATCTTTCGGATATTCAGGCAGTGAAAGTGTATTATGGAGGAACCCGCAACCTCAAGCCTCATGAAAAAAATATTCTGGCCCCGGTTGAATACATCTCTTCTCATAAGGCTGGAAAAACCCGGGAGGCTAATCCCTCTTATTCGGTGTTGAAATCGATGGTGAGTAAGCCTGACAAAGAAGTACTGCTGCCTGTGGAGCAGAGTTTGGTGGAGGGACCCAATTTTTTTTGGATCAGCTTACAAATGAAGCCTAAAGCTTCCTTATTGAATAAAATAAAAATAAAGATAGAGGAAATTACGGTCGATCGCCAGCCGGCGGCTTTGGTGCATCTCTCGGCAACAGACGTGGAACACCGCATGGGCGTTGGGGTGCGGCATGCAGGGGATGATGGCTCCGAAGCTTTCCGTATTCCCGGATTAGTGACTACTAATAAGGGAACTTTACTGGGGGTTTATGATGTACGTTACAACAATAGCGCCGATTTGCAGGAGCATATAGACATTGGCTTGAGCCGGAGCATCGATGGTGGCAAAACCTGGGAAAAAATGCGGCTTCCTTTGTCTTTCGGCGAGACCGGAGGGCTGCCTCAGGGCCAGAATGGAGTGGGGGATCCTTCCATCTTGGTGGATACCCGCACCAATACCGTATGGATTGTTGCAGCCTGGACTCATGGAATCGGAGGACAGCGTGCCTGGACTGCTTCCGGGCAGGGGATGGATATGAACCACACGGCACAGTTGGTATTGGCCAAGAGTGAAGACGATGGAAAAACCTGGTCCGGACCTTATAATATTACCGAGCAGGTAAAGTTGCCGGAATGGTATTTTTTACTGCAGGGACCGGGAAGAGGGATTACCATGGACGACGGCACTCTGGTCTTTCCCATTCAGTTTATCGATGCGGGGCGCATTCCGAAAGCCGGGATCATGTATAGCAAAGACAGGGGAAAGACCTGTGCCATTCATCTCTAAGCCCGTACCATTACCACCGAGGCGCAGTTGGCGTTGGTGGTACCGTGAGTATTGTTGCTGAATATGAGTGATATCCGGGGGGGAAGCCGGTCGGTTTCCATCACCAAGGACTTGGGACTCACCTGGACGGAACATTCTTCTTCGCGCAAAGCCTTGCCGGAGCCGGTGTGCATGGCCAGCCTGATCAGTGTGAAAGCGAAAGACAATGTACTCGGTAAGGATATCCTTTTGTTTTCCAATCCGAATACGACGAAAGGACGCCACCATATTACGATCAAGGCCAGTCTGGATGGCGGAAAAACCTGGTTGCCGGAGCATCAGGTGCTGCTGGATGAAGAAAATGGATGGGGGTATTCCTGCTTATCCATGATCGATCAGGAAACCGTGGGTATTCTGTATGAAAGCAGCGTAGCCCATATGACCTTTCAGGCTATTCCTTTGAAGGATATCATACCATAAGATGCAAAAAGTTGTTTTCATATGCTTGTTTTGGCTGCTGTCCTGGCCGGCAGGAGCGGAGCATAATCATTTGCTACCCAAGCCTCAGCGCTGTGTATTTGAAAAGTCCGGTTTTCTGCTGGGTAAAGTAGACCTGCAAACAGAAGTCTTATCCGGGGAATGGCAGGCTTTTGTGCTGGAGAGAGGAGGCCAACCGAAGAGTGGGGCT
>CAJKZL010000125.1 GCA_905204385.1 uncultured Odoribacter sp.
TTCTCCGCAACCGATAGAGGCCAAGTCACCATCACCTTGATAAGCGAACACGTATCGATCGGGGTGAATACGGCTGATACCCGTGGCCACGGCCGGGGCCCGTCCGTGAGCTGCTTCCGCCCAGTCGATATCCAAATAGTTGTAAGCGAGTACGGAACATCCTACCGGAGAAACACCGATGGTCTGATCCTGGATGTTCAGCTCTTCGATCACCTCTGCGATCAATTTATGAACTACGCCGTGAGTACAACCCGGACAGTAGTGCATAACGTTGTCGGTAAGGAGCTTGCTCTTCTGTACGACAATATTTTCTTCTTTTATAATATCTGTTAATTCCATCTTATCCTGTTTTTGATTTATGATTTTTTTGTTGAACCGTCGGTCATCTGCGACCATTTCCATTCGTTCAGATCATAAATTTGGTTCTGAGTGCATCCACAATTTCTTCAGGGGTAGGGACTACGCCTCCCATACGGCCGTAGAACTCGACTTTGGTTTTTCCTTCGACAGCCAGACGAACATCTTCTACCATCTGACCTGCACTCATCTCTACCGACATAAATCCTTTCACCCGGCTGCTCATCTCGGCAATAGGCCGGGTAGGGAATGGATATAAGGTGATGGGACGAATAAGGCCTACCTTGATGCCGGCTTCGCGGGCTAGCTGGATAGACTTTTGACAGATTCTTGCACTAGACCCGTAGGCTACGAAGACATAATCGGCATCTTCGCAATGAAGAGCTTCGTAGCGCACTTCATTGGCTTCGATTTCGCGATACTTTCGTTGTAGTTTTTCGTTGAAAACTTCCTGGCGGTGGGCTTCCAGTTCCAGAGAAGTAATCACATGTCTGGGGCGGTTCTTTTTTCCCGTTAAAGCCCAATCTCCGGACATTTTTTCGATTTCTTCGTCTGTCCAACGGGGGGTGAAATCCGGAAGAACAACCTTCTCCATCATCTGTCCGATAACGCCGTCGGCCAGTACCATCGCCGGGTTTCTATATTTGAAGGCCAGTTCGAATCCTAAAACTACAAAATCGCTCATTTCCTGAACCGAAGCAGGCGCCAGAACGATTAAGTGATAGTCGCCGTGCCCGCCTCCCTTGGTGGCCTGGAAATAATCGCTCTGTGAAGGCTGGATAGTTCCCAAGCCGGGACCTCCACGCATGACGTCTACAATCAGACAGGGGAGTTCCGCTCCGGCGATATAGGTGATCCCTTCCTGCTTCAAACTGATGCCGGGACTCGAAGAAGAGGTCATTACTTTTTTACCGCATGATGCTCCGCCATATACCATATTGATGGCGGCAACTTCGCTTTCTGCCTGCAAAACCACCATTCCGGTTTCTTCCCACGGCTTACGCAGCATAAGCGTTTCCATGACTTCAGACTGGGGGGTAATCGGATATCCGAAATATCCGTCGCAGCCACACCGGATGGCTGTTTCTGCTATCACTTCATTCCCCTTCATTAACTTTACTTCTGCCATATTTCTTTTAATTACGAATTAACTATTTTTTACCTTTATAGATTTGTTCTATTGCAGCTCCCGCAGGTGTACTGCCGGATATCCCATCTCTTAGCCTTACTTTATCTCTTGTTTATATACGGTGATAACGGAATCGGGACATACCAGACCACAACTGGCACAGCCGATGCAGGATTCGGGATTTTTCATGTAGGCATAGTGATATCCTTTTCCGTTTACATCCGGATTTAGCTCGATCACTTTTGTCGGACATGCTACGACACACAAACTACATCCTTTGCAATGTTCGGTGTCTACAACGATTGCTCCTCTGAATTTTGCCATAATCTTAAAAAATTATAATTTATCGAATAATTGTATATTTTCGTTACGCATTGTAATTGATTCGGGGTATAAAATTACAGTTTTATAGGAAAACTGCAAAAAAAGAAGATCGTATTTTCTGTTTTATCTCTAAACTTTCACATCTTCCGGGCGGATGAGAAATTCGGATCTCCATTTTTGCACACTTCTCTCCTCGCTTGTGTAAATCTTACTTTTATTCTCCCCCTTCCTTTTCCTTCTTTTACTCCCTCTTCCTTTCTCCCCCTTCTCCCCTCAATCTCTCATCTATTATCTCTCATCTTTAATCTTTAATCTTTAATCTCTCATCTTTCATCTCCCATGATCCTTCCTGAATCGTTCGATTCTTTCCTTCAAAATATCCATTTTTTCCAATCCGATTTGCGACACACAGGCACGCAAGCCTTCTTTAGTACTGCCGCATCCCTTCAGAGTGATCGAAGAAATACCGTAGTACAGCAATTCCTTAGCTAATTCAGCCCCTGACATTCCGGGATAGAAAATAGTAAAGTAAAAGCCATCGGCAACTTCTTTGTCTCCATCCTTGTCGTAAACGATTTTAAATCCGGCCTCTTGATAGAGTTTTTTCATAATTTCCGCCCTCTTTCCATATTCCTTTACTTCTTCCAGGATATTAAGGGTACCTTCGTTGGCTGCTTTCAGGATGGCGGCTACGGCGTACTGCGGCGAATGGGCCGTTCCCGACGTTTGGGTGTATATTAATTTATAAGTTATGGTATAGCCTAACTTTTCAGCATGGTAGCGTTCTTTCAGATGTTCGTATTTTTTATGGAATAAGCCGTTGGAAATGCAAAGGAGTCCGAGGCGCTGACCGGCATAGCTGAAAAGCTTGGAACTGGATATCATAAAGATATAATTGTCCGTATATTTTGCAACTGTCGGCTGAAACGGAGCCATGCCCGGATGCGAAAGATCCTTACGGAAGTCCATGGCAAAATAAGCCAGATCTTCCAGAATGATCGTATCGTATTCAGTGGCCAGCTTGCCGATGATTTCCAGCTCGGTTTCGGTCAGGCACACCCACGAAGGATTGTTCGGGTTGCTGTATACGATAGCGGCTATATTTCCCTGGTCCAGATATTCCCGTAGTTTTGCTTCCAGTTTCTCTTCCCGGTATTCGTAAATATCAAAAGTGATATAGGGTTTGCCTATTACTTCGAGCTGTGTTTTCTGGACCGGAAATCCGGGGTCTATAAAAAGAACGGTATCCCTCTCCTTATAGCATTCCGTCAAGGCCATAAAAGCGACATAGGAGGCTTGCATGGCACCTACCGTAGGAATGATACATTCTGCCTGAATATCGATGTCCATAAAATTTTTAATAAAGCGGGAAGCCTCGATCGAAAGGGAAGGATGTCCCTCAAGCATGGGATAAAATTGGGCTACCCCTTGTTCTAAAGCGAGGATTTCTGCTTGAGTGCCGATAGCAGAAGGAGGAAGTCCGGGAACTCCCATTTCCATACGGATAAATTTTTCTCCCGTAGCTTTTTCCAGTAGATTGGTGATTTTTACCGTATCCCGGATGGAAGCCTCATCGAGATTACCGACGCCGCATTGTGCCATAGTTGCTTCAACCAGTTGTTTTTCAATCAGATTATTTTGCATGATTTTTTAATCAGGTTATTTCTTACATTTTGAAACAATAATACAAAAATTAATTGACGAAAGCCAACTTTTCCGGTAATTTAACTTATAATTAATCAAATTTCCATCGTTTGCATGTTTCAGCTTGTTGAAGCGGCTGTTAATGAAGCGATTTTTAAAAATTTGAACCGAATGTAAGAAAGATGAAGATTATTCGGTAATTTTGCCGGAAGAGGTTTTAGGAGGAAAGAAACCATCGTTTGGTTTGTTTATTAAAATGGTAAGGGTTTGAATCTGGAATTATTCATTGCACGGAGGTTGCTGAAAGGGAAAAGCAGGAAAGCTGTGTCGGTGCCTATTGTAAAGATAGCAGTGGCGGGAATCAGCCTGGGAGTGTGCGTGATGTTGATTTCTGTGTTTGTAATTACGGGTTTTAAGCAGGAAATTACAGCGAAATTGTCGGGCTTTATGGCTCATTTGAATATCACGGCTTATGACAATAACGATTCCTATTCCGGAAACGGAATTCATTTGTCCGACACTTTGCTGGAGCAGTTACGCGGATTGCCGGAAATAAATCAGGCTTATCCTTATGTGAACAAGCCGACAATCCTTAAAAGCAAGGATGAAATTCATGGATTGGTATTCAGAGGGGTGGACAGTACTTTTGATGCAAGCTTTTACCTGGAGAATCTTCGGGCGGGAGAAATGCCGGACTTTTCAGGCGGCAGGCCTTCGGATGAAATATTGATTTCAGCTTCGGTGGCTCAGGTATTGAACGTGAAGCCCGGCGATCGTTTGACGGCTCACTTTGTGCAGCAGCCCCCCAGAGTGCGGGTTTTTACTGTGAAGGGTATTTATGAGCCCGGATTCAAAGAATATGACGATTTGTTCGCTGTCTGTGACGTCAGGCATTTACAGCGTTTGAACGGCTGGGAACAGGATCTTTTTACCGGAGTAGCGGTAGAACTGAAAGAAATCGGTGAGATTCCGCTAGCCGAAGAAAAAGTGGATGAATTAATATCTTCGAACGAGAAGGATGATTTCTTTAAAATCACAACGCTGAAAGAAACGGCTCCCCAAATATTCGATTGGCTCAGTTTATTGAATATGAATGTAGTCGTCATTTTGGTCCTGATCGTTTTAGTGGCCGGTTTCAATATGGTGTCCGGATTATTGATTTTTATCTTGGATCAAACGGCTTTGATCGGAATACTGAAAGCATTGGGGTATAAAAACATCGCTTTGCGCAAGTTGTTTTTGTATGTAGCTATGGGTTTGATATTAAATGGAATGCTGGTAGGAAACCTGTTGGCTTTTTTGCTGGGAGGGGTGCAGCACTATTTCAGCATTATCGGATTGAACCCGGATACGTATTATATGGATACCGTCCCGGTGAATTTTAATTGGTGGTATATTATTTTGTTGAATGCAGGGGTTTTGCTCGTCTCCGGATTGATGTTGATCGTGCCGACTATGCTGATTTCATCCATTCGGCCGATCAAAGCGATACGCTTTGAACGAGGAGATGTGCTTGGGGATATTCCCGAAGATAAGAGATTGCTGGAGAGAAATATTCTGTGACCCGGAAGGAAGGATGACGGGAATGGTAAGAAAATGTATATGATGGACTGGAAAAAAAGTTTTTATCAGATCATAGTGCCTCATCGCAGAGGAATCATGGGAACGGTAATTTTTCACCTCCTGTTGGGGATCTTTCTGCTCAGTATGGAAATTTCCCGGGTAAATGTTCATACTGAAATGGAAATTGTGATAGAGGCGCCCGACCCGGAAGAGATTCATAAGCAAAAAGAAGAGCAACAACGAAAGGAAGAAATCCGTCAGAAAAGCGCTGCCGAGGAAGTGGAAAAAATGCTTCGTTCCATCGCCGTCAATGAGAACGTTAAACGGCAGGAATCGCATCAGGAGGCCAATGTTCAGGAATATGTGGAAGAAATTCTCGAAGAACTGCGCGATAGCGGTGATCCCGGCCGTTATGAGGCCAGGAAGGATAAACATTATAAACAGGACAGTTTACAAAATTTGCGCGACCGCAAAGAACAGGAATTGGATTCTTTGAAATCCACTTTTTATTCGGGAGAAAGCAGTGTGAGTTATAATCTGAAGGATCGTTATGCCCGTTTTTTGCCGATTCCCGTCTTTAAATGCGAATTCGGAGGGAAAGTGGTGGTAGAAATCTGGGTTAACCCTAAGGGTGTCGTTCAGAAAGCAGTGGTGCTCGAAGAACAGTCGGAGGCGGACGACTGTTTATGGAGGGTGGCCGCAGACGCAGCCGGACGGTCCCGCTTTAATGTGAAGCCCGATGCTCCGGCTATGCAAAAGGGAACGATCACTTATCACTTTGTGAAGCAATAAAAGGAAGGCGTGAAGTTTTTAGCTTTTCCTTTTCCCTTTTTACATTTTTTACCTTAACTTTGTTATCTGATGGGCGGGAGTCAAAATTGTTAAAAAAAGGTGTATGGGATTATTTTCGTTTTTGTTTGCTAAAAAAAGCAGTTTCAGGTCCACTCAGGAAGCTGAAAATTTACGTATCCGGTTCCTCGAAGATATCGAACTGTTTCAGAAAGTGGAGCAAAGTGAAGAACTCCGGAGATGGAACGAGTTGGAAGAAAGGGTAAATAATTCCGATTTTGAGCGGAAACGGAAAGAGATCCGACAAATGACTTATAAAGGTAGTGAGTGTGAGAAGACGGAAAAGCGATACCGGTCGTTGCTGAAGTCCCCGAAATTACAGTCTTATTTATTCATTCGCGATTCCCGGGAACGGAAAGAGGCGGAGCAGGTAAAAACAACCGGGGAATATCAGGACTATATTCGCTTAAAGGCGATAGTAGAAGCGTCGGGGTTCGATAAAAAAAAGCAATCGGATCTTTACGAAGAGTGGAAAAAAGTGATCGCTCTTCCGGCAATTGCGGCCTTGATCAAATTTGAAAATCTAAAAAAATATCGTGACTATTGCGAGGTTCAGGAAAATGGCCTGGCTGAAGAATATGAAAAATTAAAGGCTTGTGTCGAATCGGAAGATTTCAGGAGTCGACAAAAGTTTCTGAAAAACAAGAGGCGTTATGAGACAACGGAGGATTACCGTTTATGGCAGGAATATGAAAATTTGAAAAAACAACCGGAGATCGTGCGGTATCATGAGTTGCTGAAGGATGACTTTTTCAATGAATGGCGACGATGGGAACCGGTATTTGAAGATGACTTTAAGGAGGGACGCCTGGACGAAACGAAATGGATTACCCGTTATTATGCCGGGGAACGTTTGCTGAACGATACCTATGGAGTTGGGGACGATGTTCAGTTGTATACTCCTGCGAATATCTCTTTCCAGGAAAGTTCGGTTTGTCTGAATTTCAGGAAAGAAACGGTTACCGGAAAATATTGGGACCGGAATACCGGCATACGGGAAAAGAAATATGAATATACTTCGGCCTTAATTAGCAGTGCCTTGTCTTTTCGGCAATGTTATGGTCGCTTTGAAGCCAAAGTGAGGCTGAATCATGCTCCGGTGGCTTCTTGTTTCTGGATGTTGGGAGATAAGGATGTTCCCCATATCGAGATCATGAATGATCAGGCGGACGGCTTGAGAATGGGAAGAGTGTATGCCCGGCAGGAGGAATTGAAAAAGGAAATCCAATTTCTGGATAAGATGAAATTGGATAAGGAATATTATATTTTTACGTTTGAGTGGACCCCGGAAAAAATGACCTGGAGGATTAATGATGCTGTCGTAAAAGAGGAGACCCGCCATATTCCCGACGTTCCGATGTATATTATTTTCTCTTTGGGGGCGTGTCAGAATCTTCCGGATAAATGCCTGCCCGTGAAGATGCAGATCGATTGGGTTAGGGGGTATAAGATTAAAGATTATAGATTATAGATTATAGATTATAGACTTGGGGAAGGGGGTGATGGAGGAATGGAAAGGGGATTTTGGTTTTATGTGTCACAGGAATGCCGGGGACTACTGGCATCGGTGACCGATTTGTTTTATCCCCCGGTATGTGAAGTTTGCGGAGACAGTCTGGTCGAAGGTGAACGATATATCTGCACGCGTTGTTTATTGGATTTTCCATTTACCGATGAAGCTTTCGAAACCGGGAATGTCCTATTGGAGGGATTCCCTGAAGAGTATCGTCCCTTGAAGTTACATACCCTTTACTATTACAATAAATATAGCGAATATAAAAATCTGATCTATCTGGTAAAATACCGATCCTACCGTCAGTTGGCTCTATATTTGGGGTCTATGCTGGGGGAAAAAATGAAGGGCTCTTGTCGGGCCGATTGCATTATTCCTGTCCCGTTACATCCGAAGAAAGAAAAGCTGCGTGGCTTTAATCAGGCGATGGAGATTGCCAAGGGAATCAATCGTGTGCTTCGGTTGGAACTGATGGGGGACGTGGTGTTGCGGACAAGGAATAATGTTTCCCAAACCGGAAAAAATGCAGCGGAACGTTTGAAAAATGTGGAGAATATTTTTTCTTTGGTTGCTCCTGAAAAAATCAGGGGCCGGCATGTTCTTTTGGTGGATGACGTCATCACTACGGGAGCGACGATCGGTTCTTGTCTGCAAGTGCTTGCCCGGGCGGCAGGGGTGAGGTTCAGTCTGGGGTGTCTGGCTCAGACGGTTTAACTTTTTTACTTTTTACCTTTTGCCTTTTTTTTGAA
>CAJKZL010000126.1 GCA_905204385.1 uncultured Odoribacter sp.
GCCGGACATGCCACAGTTTCCTGGCTCCTGGAACATGCCCATCCGCTGCTGAAAGTAACCATCGTACCACGGGGTAAAGCGCTGGGAGCTGCCTGGTATCTGCCACAGGAACGACAGATCACCACCAAGGAACAACTGCTGGACCAGATGTGTTCCGTACTCGGAGGACGTGCCGCCGAGGAATTATCCTTCGGACAAATCTCTACAGGAGCGCAAAACGACCTCGAAAGAGCTACCAAACAAGCCTATGCCATGGTAACCATTTTCGGCATGAGCGAAAAAATCGGTAATCTCAGCTATTACGATTCTACAGGACAGAGTGATTTCAGTTTCACCAAACCCTATTCCGAAAAAACAGCCGAACTGATCGATTCCGAGGTTAAAAACCTGGTGGAAAGCGCTTATGCCCGGGCTAAGGATTTATTGTATAGCCATAAAGACCAACATAAACAGGTTGCAGAACTGCTTCTGGAACGGGAAGTCATTTTCAGTGATGACCTGGAGCGCATTCTCGGTAAACGCCCCTGGAAAGACGAAGAGGAAGAAACCGAAACCACCCAGGAAAAAGACAAAGAAAACGACCATGTAGATTTTTAACTAAAACCGCTAAATCATGGAAGATAAATGGATAACCATTTACGAAACCGATCAACTCTATCAGGCCGAAATCATAAAAGGCGTCCTGTGTGATAACGGTGTGGAGGCTTTTATCCTCAATCAAAAGGATTCTTCGTATATCATGCTAGGAACCATTAAAGTCATGATCAACGAAAAAGATCGGGAAAAAGCAACAGCAATCATTAAATCAGCGAACGGTGAATAATTTTATGAAACGTGCAATCAGCGGATTGCTTTTTGTTGTGATTTTAACGGCATGTATCTTTATACATCCCTGGTGTTTTTTCGTCCTGTTTTTTATCATCGATATTGTCGGCATACTCGAATTTGCCCATATGGCTAAAATCATCAGTATCCGCATCAACCGCCCGATGTGTATCCTATGCGGTAGTCTGCTCTTTACATCAGGCTTTCTGCATAACTACTTTGGCTGGGAAAAGGGCTACCTGATTTTTTTTGCGGCCACTTTCATCCTAAGCATTTGCGAATTATACCGCAAACATACTCATGGCTTTCAAAATCTCGCTTTCGGCATTTATGTTTTATTCTACCTGAGCCTTCCTTTCACTTTGCTGATTTATTTCCCTTACCTGTGCAGCGGCCAATGGCAGCCCGATATCATTTTCTTACCTTTCTTGCTGGTTTGGTTTAACGATACCTTTGCCTATCTCTTCGGTTCACAATTCGGGAAACACAAATTATTCCCCCGCATTTCTCCTAAAAAATCCTGGGAAGGAGCGATCGGCGGAGGCGTCACCACCATTGCCGCAGGCATGCTCCTGGCTCCCTATATCGACGGCATCGATTTTACCAATGCGGCCGTCATTGCCTCTATCGTCGTCGTGTTCGGAAGCTTCGGTGACCTGATAGAATCCATGTTTAAAAGATCTATCGAAATCAAGGATTCCGGTAATATCATGCCCGGTCACGGGGGAGTCCTCGATCGCATGGACTCTATCCTGTTTGCCCTGCCTGCTATTTTTGTATATCTCAGCTTTATTAACAGTTGACCGGGAATCGATATCCCCAGCAAATTACATCCAGATTAGTTACCTGATACGCAAAGGCTTATAACCTTTTTTCCTCACCTTTATATTTTCATTGGTGTATTCCCTCACCATACGGGACAATAACAACATTATAACAGATCCAGCAACAAATCAATAATATTTCCATCATCCTGCATGTTTAATAGTCCATCGTCCACCCCTTTTTCCCCTCTCCGGCTGAACAAATTTAAAACTATTTTTTATTTTCCGGTCCAGGATACTTATTAAAATTCTTTCCTGGGGAAACTCGGTATTCTATCGAAAATTGATAACTTTGCAAGCTGAATACATACTAAACTAAAAAGAACAGATATGACCCTTCATAAAGCAGGATATACCCTATTAATCAAAATGCTGCTTATCTTTGCAGCCATCGATCTGGCATCGTTCTACTTTATTCCCAACCCTATCGTTGTTCGGACTATCCTGATTGTCAGTATCATCGTATACCTGCTCATTGTCAACTTTTTTCGTTTCCCTAACCGGGTCATTCTCCGCGACGATAATACTATCCTCGCCCCTGCCGACGGAAAAATTGTGGTCATCGAGGAAACTATGGAACCGGAATATTTTAAAGACCGGAGAATACAGGTGTCTATTTTTTTGAATATTTTCAATGTACACATCAACTGGTTTCCGGTAAATGGAATCATCCGCTATTTCAAATATCATAAGGGCAATTTTGCCGCTGCCTATTTGCCGAAATCCTCGACGGAAAACGAAAGGACTACCATTGTCATCGAATGCAATAACGGCCAGACTATTCTGATGCGGCAAATCGCAGGGGCTATGGCCAAACGTATTGTTTCTTATGCCCCGGTCGGAGGAAAAGCACGCCAGGACCAGCACGCCGGTTTTATTAAGTTCGGATCACGGGTGGATCTCTTCCTACCGCTAAATACGAAGATAGAAGTCGAATTAGGTCAGAAAACCATCGGTTCACAAACGGTAATCGGCACCTTCAAATAAAATTACCGATTGACGATTCCGAATGACTCCGGATCGGAAATCAAAATCATAAATCCATTCAATCATGTCAACCCAATCAGCAGTTAAGGTAGTCACCACGCATGTTTTATCGGAATTGAAACTGAAGGGTGAAAAAATAAGTATGCTTACGGCATACGACTATTCCATGGCCCGGATTGTAGACCAGGCAGGTATAGACGTTATCCTTGTCGGAGATTCTGCTTCCAATGTCATGGCAGGCCACGAAACCACCCTTCCCATTACGCTGGACCAAATGATTTATCACGGGGCCTCCGTAGTAAGAGGGGTACAAAGAGCCCTGGTTGTGGTAGATATGCCTTTCGGCAGCTACCAGGGCAATAGCAAAGAAGCGCTCAATTCTGCCATCCGCATCATGAAGGAAACCGCTGCAGATGCCGTCAAAATGGAAGGCGGAGAAGAAATTCTGGAATCTATCCAACGCATCCTTTCGGCCGGCATTCCGGTGATGGGGCACCTCGGTCTTACCCCTCAGAGCATACATAAATTCGGAACCTACGCTATTCGCGCTAAAAATGAAGACGAAGCGGAAAAATTGATCCGGGATGCACATATACTCGAAGAAGCAGGATGCTTCGCCATTGTAATCGAAAAAGTCCCGGCCGCCTTGGCAACGAGGGTCGCCAAAGAAGTCAACATACCTATTATCGGCATCGGGGCCGGAGGTGGCGTCGACGGACAAGTATTGGTCATTCACGATATGTTGGGCATCAATCAGGAATTTTCTCCCCGCTTCCTGCGTCGTTACCACAATTTATTTGCCGAAATGAAAGGGGCTGTCGGCAATTATATTGCCGATGTAAAAAGCGGAGATTTTCCGAACGAAAGAGAACAATATTAACCGAGCAAAAAGCCTGAAACGGAGAAGAGATCCACAAGATAGAAATAACTTCCCGTTGTCAGACTTTTGTTTTCACTTTCTTATTATGTTGGAATTTTTATACGAAGACAACCATATCATTGCCGTCAATAAAATAATTTCGGATATTGTACTGGCCGACAAAACCGGAGATACTCCGCTGAGCGAAGAAGTAAAAGCCTATATTAAGAAAAAATACAACAAACCGGGAGAAGTATTTTTGGGAGTGCCCCATCGCGTAGACCGTCCGGTCAGTGGAGTGGTTATTTTCGCCCGTACAAGTAAAGCGCTTACCCGCCTGAACAAAATGTTTCAGGAGCACGAAAAAGAAATTACAAAAATCTATTGGGCGATCGTCGGTCAACTTCCTGAAAACGACCATGCCGTACTGACCCACTATCTGGTCAAGGATGCAGAAAAAAATAGGTCACATGCCTACACCCAGCCTAAACCGGGAGCCAAAGAAGCTACACTAGAGTATCAGCTGCTGGGCAGTTCCCAGCGTTACTACCTGCTCGAAGTAAAATTATTCACTGGCCGGCATCATCAAATCCGCTGTCAGTTGGCAAAAATCGGCTGTCCTATCAAAGGCGACCTGAAATATGGTTTTCCCCGCTCCAACGAAGGAGGCGGAATCAGTTTGCATGCCCGCAGCATTTCCTTTAAACATCCGGTGACTCAGGAAACACTTACGATAACTGCCAAACCACCCTTGAACGATCCGCTTTGGAAAGTGTTTTACGAAGGAATGAAATAAAATCCCCTTCGCAAAGAGTAAGTTTTCAACCAATCTTTCAAAATCAGGCAATTCTTTAGAAAATCGATAAAAAACAAAAAGTCGGCCCGCAAGCCGACTTTTTCTGAACTACAAAAATAAATTACACAAGCGCTTCGCGGATCAGCCTGATCCGTTCGGCATATTCTTCTTCAGTGAGATAAGTCTGCTTGGGATTCATTGCAAAAACTCCTCCGAATTCAAACTCTCCCTCATACTTGGGAACAATATGCCAATGGGCATGCTTCAAAGTATCCGAATAAGCCCCGAAATTCACTTTTGCCGGACGAAAAGTCTCCTTCAATGCTTTCCCCACCCGGCGTAAATCCAACATAAATCGGAGGTAATCCGCTTCAGGGATTTCAAATTGCTCACCGATATGCTCCTTATAAGCCAATACCACCCTGCCAGGATGACTTTGCTCTTTAAAAAGATAAAGGGTCGACACTTCCAGATCGCAAATCTTAATCATCAATTCATCCAGAAGCGCCTTATTTTTACAATACAGACAATTTTCCATTTCTATCCAAAACTATAAAAATCATTTCTTTGCCGGAGCCGGATTAACCGATAAGCTCCGGCAAACATATCACTCCACGACGATGGGTTTATATTTCGGCACCAGGGCTTTCATCACTATCCATCCAATCAAATAGGCAAAAGCGCAAACACAGAAAATCACGAAATAACCTGCCGGTTTCCCCACAAATCCGAAGAAGGTCATATTGGTCTCACCCGCATATACAAACAAATCTCCGGCCACCCATTGCAGGATCATAGAACCGACACCTCCGGCCATTCCGCCTATTCCGGTAATGGTAGCGATAGCCGATTTCGGAAACATATCCCCTACAGTAGAGAAAATATTCGCCGACCAGGATTGATGGGCTGCGCCTCCGATACCGATCATGATCACGGGCAACCAGGGAGAGATCGTTCCCAAAGGCTGTGCCAACAATACCAGCAGCGGGAAAAAGGCGAAAATCAGCATCGCCCGCATCCGGGCCGCATAGGGATTGAGACCCGTTTTCGCTATGATGATCGTCGGCAATTTTCCGCCGTAAATCGAAAGCATGGTAATGGCATACAAAGTAAAAATCAAGGCTATGCCTAAGCCATCGGAGGTTTTGATACCGAACTGCATATTCAGGTACGAAGGAGTCCAGAAAAGAAAAAACCACCACACTCCATCGGTCATAAACTTACCGAAAGCAAAGGCCCAGGTCTGTTTATAGGTGAAAGCCTGTAAAAACGACATCTTTTTTTGGGGAACACCGGCTTCCGCTACATTCTCGTCGGGATCCTGCTCGATATAATCCAATTCTGCCTGATTTACCCGCTTGCTTTGGTGCGGTTCGTCGTACATAAACACCCAGAATCCCATCCAGATGAATCCCAAGGCTCCGATGACCACAAAAGCCATTTCCCAGCCGTTCCCAATGCCCGCTTCCTGGAAATACTTCGCCAGCAAAGGAATGCTCAAAGGGGCGAACAAAGCGCCGATCGAAGCACCCGCATTAAAAATACTGGTGGCATAAGCACGGTCCTTCTTGGGAAAATATTCGGCAGTCACCTTGATAGCGGCAGGAAAATTACCTGCTTCACCGAGAGCCAGTACACAACGGGCAACGATAAAACACCACATACTCACCGTCGCTATCATCGTGACCGTGGCCCCGGTGGCAGATACCATAGCAGAGGCACTTCCCAATCCCAGCCAGGATTCGGTTACGACCCCGCAAAGAGCATGGGCGCAAGCGCCTGCCGACCATACCCCGATGGCCCACAGATATCCTTTCTTCGTGCCCATCCAGTCGATAAAACGACCGGCAAACAACATGCAAATGGCATATACAATCGAAAAAATGGAAGTTATCCTCCCATAGTTGGATTCATTCCAATGGAACTCCGGCTTGATAAACTCATCCCAGGTCAGGGAAAGTACCTGACGATCCAAATAATTCACCGTAGTGGCTACAAACAGCATACCACACATCCACCAACGCCAATTGGTCATGATTCCTTTTTGTGTATTTGCAGTCATAATTTACCCCCTGGCTTTTTTAATATAAGACAATGCATTCCGGCTCAATTCGGTGATTTTATGCCATTCTCCCGCAACTATCACCTCTTTCGGAAATAGGTTGGATCCCATTCCTACACAAGTTACACCTGCTTTTACCCAGGCCGTCAGATTTTCTTCGGTAGGTTCCACCCCTCCGGTGACCATTAACATCGACCAAGGCATGGGTGCTTTCACATTCTTTACAAAAGAAGGTCCTCCCACATTTCCCGCAGGAAAAACCTTACATAAATCACAACCGGCTTCCTGTGCAAAACCGATCTCCGAAACCGAACCGCAACCCGGGGTATAGGGGATCGAGCGGCGATTGCACACTTTAGCAATCTCGGGATTCAACAACGGGCCTACGACAAAATTGGCTCCCAGTTGTATATAAAGCGCTGCGGTAGCTGCATCTACAACAGACCCAACCCCCAGAATCATTTCCGGACATTCTTTCGAAGCATACTTCACCAGTTCGGCAAACACTTCCTGGGCAAAATCACCCCGGTTGGTAAACTCAAAGGCACGCACACCCCCTTCGTAACATGCTTTCACCACTTGTTTTGCAATTTCTGCCTCCTGATGATAAAAGACAGGAACCATACCGGTATCCGCCATCACACTCAGGACTTGCAATTTAGAAAATTTAGCCATCTTCAAGTATTTTAGATTTGTGATTACAATTTGCTGTTTTCCCCGTCAACCGCGGAAAATATCAAAAATTAAAAAATTTCTTTGCGTTGTTATAACATATATCTTCGATCATCTTCCCGATAAAACCGATCTCACCGGCCGGCAGTAAACCGTTTTCCACATCGTTTCCAATCAGATTGCAAAGCGTACGACGGAAATACTCATGCCGGGGATAGGACAGAAAACTACGGGAATCGGTCAACATCCCCACAAACCGACTCAATAAGCCTTGCAAAGACAAAGCATTCATCTGTTTTTCCATGCCGTCTTTCTGATCGGAAAACCACCAACCTGAGCCGAATTGAATTTTTCCGGCAATTTCCCCATCCTGAAAATTACCGATCATTGTTGCCACCACTTCGTTGGCGCAAGGATTCAGGTTGTATAAAATCGTTTTCGCCAATTTATCCTGAACAGCCAAACGGTCCAGAAATTTCGCCATAGATCTGGCGGTATTGAACTCGCCGATATAATCATATCCCGTATCAGGTCCTATCAGGCGGAACATCTTACTGTTGTTGTTACGGATAGCGCCATAATGAAATTGCTGAGTCCATCCCCTTTCCCAATCCATCACGCCAAATTCCACCAACATGGCGGACTTGAATTTCAGGATCTCTCCCCTGCTCAATTCAGCACCCCCATATACTTTATCGAAAATTGCATCAATTTCTGCAGGAGTATACTCCTCAGCATAAAATTCTTCTATACCATGATCCGATAAACGGCATCCTACAGAAGCAAAAAACTCATGACGCTTACGAAGAGCGGCCAAAAGGTCTTCATAACGGTGTATGGTTATGCCGGAAACTACCGATAATTTCTCCACATACTCCCGGAACAGAGCCGGAACCTCTACCGCCATCGCTTTATCAGGACGCCAGGTAGGCAATACCTTGATTTTAAAACCATCGGTTTTACACTTTATATGATATTCCAGACTATCGACCGGATCGTCCGTTGTGCAAATCACTTCTACCCCGTATCGGGACATCAACCCCCGCGCCCGGTATTCCGGAGTCCGC
>CAJKZL010000127.1 GCA_905204385.1 uncultured Odoribacter sp.
TTCCCGGATAAACCGTTCCAGCATGCGGGTGTGCATACGCGTCAATTCGCCGGGCTCCAGACTTTGAGGATCACTGCAAAGGTCGACGAAATCCACTTCGTAATACCCCCGCCTCACCTTGCGCATTCTCAGGGAAATCACCGGCAGGTTAAATTTCCGGGCAATTTTCTCCGTACCCACCAAAACGGGGGTATCCTGATGCAAAAACTCCATCCAGAAATTCAGGTTGGCCCAATTGGGTGTCTGGTCGCCGATGAAGCCGGCCAGAAACAATCGACCTTCCCGACGATTTTCAACGATTTTCCTCAATATATCGTTCTTAGGAACCGGCTTAGCCTTAAACCGGGAACGTATTTTCCGCATCATCCCGTCGGCCACCCGGTCGTGCAAAGGTTTATACAAGGTAAAAAAATCCACGTCCGCGGACATCCACAAGCTAAACGACGCCATCCATTCCCAATTCCCATAATGTCCTAAAACGCCGATGACGCTTTTGCCCTGGGCAAAATAATGCTGAATTACTTCCGGATTGGTGAAAACACAACGCCGCCGGATTTCTTGCTCAGACATATGCCACATCCTGTACATCTCCACAAACAAATCACAGAGATGACGGTAAAATTTCTTTTCAATCTTCTTAATCTCGGCCGGCGTCTTTTCCGGGAAAGATTTCATCAGATTCGTCCTCACCACCTTACGCCGGTAACGGACGATATAATAGGAAATCCAATAGCATAAATCGGCAAACACGTAAAGCACCCGCAACGGCAACCAACTCCATACCCAAATCAAACTATACAAAACCCTTGACATCATTTTCCGGTATTGTTTCGAAATTCAAAGATAAAAGCTTTATACCGAAATCTAAAATCATCGATTGTAAATCTGATTTTATTTGTCTTTCTCATAAAAATCAACTATTTTCGTGAGTCCAATGCGAATATTGGTGCCGTATTCCCGGTCCGAAGGGCCGATATAGGGTAGAATTTAAATGTATCGTTGTGATACGCACACACTTAACTGCCGACAAATTATGGAGCAAGAAAACAGCTTAATTCCGGAAGAAGAAATCAAAGCCCCGGAAACCGAGGAAATTTCAGCATCTCAGGATGCCCGACACCCTGCAGATACAACCGATGCAGAGCATCAACCGGAACAAAAAGAAAACCCGGATATCGATTTTTCCCACCTGAATACCGATGAGATTATTCGCAAGGCACACCGATTGCTTAACGATTTCCCCTTATCGGCTATCAGAGAGGCTATGGAAAGCCTGCCGGAACTTTTCAATCAAAAGTTCAAAGAAGAAAACGACCAGGCGCTTGCTGCATTCACTGCCGACGGCGATCTGCCGGAAAATTTCGAATATAAAAACGATAACCGGGATCGGTTCAATGCAGTTTATAAACAGTATAAAGATAAAAAAAACGAAGCCAACCGTCAACTTGAAGCGGAACGCGAAAAGAACCTGGAAATAAAGCTCGGCGTTATTGAAGAATTAAAAGCCCTGGTCCAGAAGGAAGAAGCCCTCGGCAAAACGTTCCAAGAATTCAGAGACCTTCAGGAACGCTGGCGAAATACCGGAATGGTCCCGCAAGGACAACTCAACGGATTGCTGGAAACCTATCATCACCATGTTGAAAACTTTTACAATTACATCAAAATCAACAAGGAACTGAGGGATCTCGACCTAAAACGCAATCTCGACGCCAAAACCGCCCTTTGCGAAGAAGCCGAAAGATTAATCGAAAACAACGATATCGCCGGATCGTTCAAGCAATTACAATTGCTTCATGCCCGCTGGAAGGAAATCGGTCCCATACCCAAAGAACAAAAAGAACCCGTCTGGGAACGGTTCAAAACCGCTACCTCACAAATCAACGACAAATATCATCACTTTTTCGAATCCCTGAAACAAGAACAGGAAGCCAACCTGAAAGTGAAAGAAGAGATTTGTGAAAAAGCAGCAGCCTTATCGGCCGGCGAATACAATAGTCTTTCCGAATGGAATGCAGCCACGAAAGCCATCACCGAATTACAGGAGGAATGGAAACATTCGGGCACCGTACCCCAGAAAGAACGCAATAAAATTTATAAAAAATTCCGGAGCTGCTGCGACGCTTTTTTCGACCGCAAACGGGAGTACCACAAAATTGCCGCTGTAGAGCAGGAAAAAAATCTGCAGCTTAAAATACAGCTTTGTGAAAAAGTTGAAGCGATCAAGGATAGTACGGATTGGAAAACCACCACCGATAGAATCATTTCCTACCAAAAAGAATGGAAAAAAATAGGCCCTGCCCCAAAGAAATTTTCCAATAAGGTATGGCAACGCTTCAGGTCGGCCTGTGACACCTTTTTCAACAACAGAAGTGTTCATCTCAAAGGCATCAATAGCGAACAGGAGAAAAACCTGGAGCTCAAAAAAGCCCTGATCGAAGAAGTTAAGCGATTCAACCTGTCCGGAGATACCGAAAAGGATATCGAGAGCTTGAAAGAATTTCAAACCCGCTGGGCAGAAATCGGTTTTGTGCCCATCAAGCAAAAAGACAGTGTTCAAGAGGAATTCAGAGCGGCAATCAACGACTGGTTCGATAAACTCAATCTGGATGAATTCGACCGCAATCTGGAAAGATTCCGGGTTAAACTGTCGTCCCTGGATGCCGGAGAAAACAAAGAATACCGGATCATCAATGAAAGGGAAAAACTGGTTGCCAAAATTAAACAACTGGAGACCGACGTGAATACCTGGGAAAACAATATCGGATTCATCACGCAATCCAAGAAATCGGAAGGCTTGATCAAGGAATTGAATGCCAAAATTGAAAAAACCAAACAACGCCTGGCCTTGCTGCAGGAAAAGCTGAAAGCATTGGACAGCATCCTATAAACAAACTCATAGAGGCCGGGCAATCCTGGCCTCTTTTTTTATCTGCATGCTTTTTTCTCCTGTCAAATTTCCTGCCGACTTTTTATCCCCGGACTTTTAGCTTTTACTTTTATTTTCTTACCTTTGGGGCTTTGATCAATCTATAAATTCAATATACAGTGTCGACAAAATATGTATTCGTTACAGGTGGAGTTGCTTCCTCACTAGGCAAAGGAATTATAGCTTCATCCCTTGCTAAGTTACTTCAGGCAAGAGGCTACAAAGTTGCAAATCAAAAACTGGATCCCTACATCAACATCGACCCGGGAACTTTAAATCCGTACGAACACGGCGAATGTTACGTTACAGACGACGGTGCAGAGACCGACCTGGATCTTGGACATTACGAAAGATTCACCGGTTGTCCCACCTCTCAGGCAAACAACATCACCACAGGACGCATTTATCAGAACGTGATCAATAAGGAAAGAAGAGGGGACTATTTAGGCAAAACCGTACAGATTGTACCTCATATTACCGACGAGATCAAAAGAAATATCAAGCTGCTGGGCAATAAAGGCGAATACGACGTGGTGATCACTGAAATCGGAGGCACTGTCGGCGACATCGAGTCGCTGCCGTTTATCGAGGCGGTCCGTCAACTGAGGTGGGAGTTGGGAGAAAAATCGGTATTGATCCATCTCACTCTGGTGCCCTACCTATCGGCCTCCGGGGAATTGAAAACCAAACCGACCCAACATTCCGTGAAAGCCCTGCTGGAAATCGGCGTACAGCCCGACGTGCTGGTTTTACGCACAGAACATGAACTCAACTCGGACCTGCGGCGGAAAGTGGCATTATTCTGCAATGTCGCCCCGAAAGCAGTCATACAGTCTATAGACGTAAGCACCATTTATGAAGTGCCGATCAAGATGCGGGAAGAAAAGCTGGACGAAATCGTACTGGAACAACTCGGACTCCCGCTGAACAGCGAACCGGAACTGGAAGCCTGGAAAAAATTCCTCTATAAACTGAAAAATTACAGCAAAGAAGTCAAAATCGGACTGGTGGGCAAATATGTAGAACTCCACGATGCCTATAAATCGATTGTGGAAGCATTTATACATGCGGGAGCCATCAACGATTGCAAAGTGAATATCGAATGGATACACAGTGAGGAACTCAACGAAGAAAATGCCCAGGCACGCTTAAAAGACCTGCACGGCATTCTGGTTGCTCCCGGTTTCGGTCATCGCGGTATCGCCGGCAAACTCATCGCCATAGAATATGCCCGCACCAACAATATTCCTTTCTTCGGCATTTGTCTGGGCATGCAGATGGCGGTCATCGAATTTGCCCGCAACGTTCTTCACATGGAAGGTGCCGATTCGACAGAAATGGCCGCTAAAACAAAATATCCCGTCATCGACCTGATGGATTCCCAGCAAGGGATTACCGACAAGGGAGGAACCATGCGGCTGGGAGCTTATCGCTGCGAACTCAGGGAAGGCTCAAAAGCTTATGAGGCATACGGAGAAAAAGAAATCCGCGAAAGACACCGCCACCGCTACGAATTTAACAGTGCCTACCGGGAAGAATTCGAAAAAGCGGGAATGGTCACTACGGGGATAAATCCCGAATCGGGACTGACGGAAATTGTGGAAATCCCCTCCCATAAATGGTTTGTAGGGGTACAGTTCCATCCGGAATACCGAAGTACGGTGATTAAACCTCATCCGTTGTTCATCGCCTTTATCAAAGCCTGTTTATCATAAGCCCCCCTCACGACAGGGATCAGGGCATCAATACTTTGACACACAAATTATATACTATGGATAAAAATACGATCACCGGTTTAGTAATCATATTTCTCATCTTAATCGGCTTCTCCTATTTCAACCGTCCCAATGAAGAGCAGGTGCGGGAAATGCGACGCCAGCAGGACTCTATTGCCAGAGTGGAGCAACGCAAAATGGAGTTGGCAGCACAACAGCAACAAGAAAACCTGAACCTTTCATCGGGGGAAAATCAAACGGCCGCCACCGCCAATCGCGGGGATGCCGTTTTTGCACAGGACAGTGCCGCCGACCGGACCATTACGCTGGAAAACGACAAGATCAAATTGCATATCAATACCCTGGGAGGACGAATCAGCTATGTCGACCTGAAAACCTACCGTACGCACGATTCCCTGCCGCTGGTGTTGTGGAAAAGCGGCGAAAGCGCGCTGGGACTCAATTTCTATGCCCGCAATCAACAGATCAATACGGAAAAATTCCTTTTTACCCCCAGCACTACAGAGGCAACCCTATATGCCAGGGATAAAGAGCAAGTACTCTCTTTACGCCTGTATGCCGACAGTGCAAAATACATCGAATACCGATATACACTGGCTCCGGACAGCTATATGGCGGATTTCAGCATCATTACCCGCAATATGGGGGATGTGATTGCTTCCAACTCCTCCTTCCTGACTCTGTTTTGGGGAGTAAATATGCCTCAGTTGGAGAAAAGTAAAGATTTTGAAAACCGGTATACCGGCGTTTATTATAAATTCTACGAAGACAATGTCGAGAACATGTCCCTGACTTCCGACGAGGAAGAGACCCTTCCCACGAAAGTACAATGGATCGATTTCAAACAACAGTTTTTTTCCTCGGTGCTGATTACAGAAACCCCGGTGAGCGATGTTTTACTGACCTCGAAAGTCAGTAAAAAAGAAGGATATCTGAAAGATGTTTATGCTGAACTTCCTTTGCCTTACAGCGGAAAAAGCGACGAGCAATACAACCTTAAATTTTTCTTCGGTCCCAATTCCTATAAGGTGCTGAAAGAATACGGAGCGGATCTCGACCTTCCGGATGTCATCAATATGGGCTGGAAATGGATATCCTGGTTCAACAAATATTTCGTGATCCCTATTTTTAACTTCCTGGAAGACCATACCGCATTGAATTACGGGATCATCATTCTGTTGTTGACCCTCATCATCAAAATCATACTTTTCCCTCTGACCTATAAATCTTACTTATCGCAAGCCAAAATGAGGGTATTGAAACCGCAGGTGGACGAACTGACAAAAAAATATCCGGCAGACAAAGCCATGGAACGCCAGCAGGCCACTATGAAGTTGTATAAGCAAGCCGGCGTTAATCCGATGGGAGGCTGTTTGCCCATGTTGATTCAGATGCCTATCCTGATCGCTTTATTCTACTTCTTCCCGGGTGCTATCGAACTTCGCCAGCAAAGTTTTCTCTGGGCTACCGATTTAGCATCATACGATTCCATTGCAACATTGCCTTTCACCATACCGTTTTATGGAAATCATGTGAGTTTGTTCTGCTTACTGATGACGGCTACCAACATCATTTATATGATCATGAACAACAAGAACCAGCCGCAGAACGACCAGATGAAGGGAATGCAAACCATGATGTATATTATGCCTGTTATGTTCCTCTTCATTTTCAACAGTTATTCATCCGGACTAAGCTATTACTATTTCATCGCCACCCTGATTACGATCCTGCAAACCTGGATTATCCGGAAATTCGTCGATGACCGTAAACTGCTGAAACAAATTGAACTGGCAAAGACCAAACCCGTGAAGAAATCGAAATATCAACAGCGTTTGGAAGAAATGCAAAAAATGCAGAAGCAAAAAATCCGCGATCAACAAAAAAGAAAATTAAGGAGATATTCCTGTCCCCGTTCTAACATCTGATAGCGTGCTTCACGCTATCAGATTTTTTTTACCGAGGCCTATGAAATTTAAAAAAAATTTGGCAAAAGTTTTGGAGTAAACAATTTCTTTTTCTACTTTTAGAACCGTCAAACTAAAAGGCATTTCATGGGTGGCGAAGGGCATATGCTCGATATGGCGAACCGTATGCGGGAAAACCAGAAAATGTTACAGGAACGCCGGGAAAGGAGCCGTAATCTGAAAAAAAATTACATTTCTCCGGAAACGGTAAAAACTTCGGAACATCACGCCCCGGAAAACCTGGAAAGCATTAAGGAAGAAATCCGGCAAAAAATTAGCCTGCAACGAAGGAAAGCCCGGATAAAAACATTCTGGATAATAGGCATCACGTTGGGAATTGTGCTGATAATGCTTTTGATCGTTTGCAAAACGTAAACTCTCTGGCAATGCCTCCCTCTTTACAATATAGATTCTGCTTGGGTCTCCTATAAGCTTTTTTGCCAGGAGACCCCTTTTTTTATAATGACGTTCGGTTATCCGATCACCTTTAACAGATTCACCATTTCTATAGCCGTAGTCATAGCGTCAAAACCTTTATTCCCGGCTTTGGTGCCCGCTCTTTCCACTGCTTGTTCTATGGAATCGGTCGTCAGTATCCCGAAAATCACAGGAATTTCGGCTTGCAGTCCGACATTCGCAATGCCTTTGGTTGCTTCGTTAGCCACCATGTCGAAATGAGGAGTAGCTCCGCGGATTACCGCCCCCAGACAAACAACGGCGTCGTATTTACCGCTGGCAGCCATTTTTTTGGCAACCAAAGGCACTTCGAACGCCCCGGGTACCCAAGCCACATCCAGCCGGTTTTCTTCTCCCCCATGACGAACAAAGGCATCGATAGCGCCACCCAGCAACTTCGAGGTGATAAACTCATTAAAACGGGCGGCAACAATTCCGATACGCTGGCCTTCGGCCAATAATTTTCCTTCGAGTGTATTCATTTGCTTTATCATTTTTTGTTATTGATTTTCTTTTTTCCAATCGTTCCGGACATGCAGAATATGTCCCATTTTCTTATACTTGGTATACATATAAAACTCGTTCTTTTCATTACAAGTCATTTCGATGGGCTCCCGGCCGGTCACTTCCAGTCCGAATCCATCCAATCCTTTTATCTTCAAAGGAATATTTGTCATAAGAATCATTTTTTTCACTCCCAGGTCGGCCAAAATTTCCGCACCGGTACCGTATTCTCTTAAATCAGCCTTAAATCCCAGTGCCAGATTCGCCTCGACCGTATCCATTCCCCCGTCCTGCAGATGATAGGCTTTCAACTTATTGATCAGTCCGATGCCCCGGCCTTCCTGTCGCATATACAGCAATACACCCCGGCCTTTTTTCTCAATCCGGCGCAAAGCTTCCGCCAGCTGCTCGCCACAGTCACAACGCA
>CAJKZL010000128.1 GCA_905204385.1 uncultured Odoribacter sp.
CACCATCAGCTTTTTATGGCTATCCAATAATTCGTTCGGATTTTCGATGTGGTTGTCATAGTCTTTGCGAAAAACGAAGTATTGTAGCTTTTGCTCATCATCTATGATGGGCAGGCAATTGAGTTTATGTTCCCAGATGATGGTATTGGCTTCACTGAGCGTAAGGCCTACTTTCCCTACGATTAAACTCTCGAAAGGAGTCATGAATTCGGCTACGGGTTTACTCAGGGCATCGGTTTTCAATCGGTAATCACGGCTGGTCACCATGCCTAAGAGCTTGCCGTTGGGGGTACCGTCGTCGGTAATGGCAATGCTTGAATGGCCGGTTTTCTCTTTCAAATGAATAACATCCTCTAGCGTTGAATCGGGATGGAGATTGGAATCGCTAACTACAAAACCCGCCTTGAATTTTTTTACCCGGCGGACCATTTCCGCCTGGCTTTCGATAGGCTGGGAGCCGAAAATAAAGGATAGTCCTCCGTTGCGGGCAAGAGCGATGGCCAGACCATCATCGGATACAGCTTGCATGACTGCAGAAACGAAAGGTATGTTCAACTGAATCCTGGAGGTTTCTCCCTGATGAAATTTAACAACGGGAGTCTTCAAAGAAACATTGTCAGGGGTACACTCTTTAGTGGTGAGTGAAGGAATTAAAAGATATTCTCCAAATGTACGTGATACTTCTTTAATGTAATGAGCCATATGCTGTGGATTTTTAAAAATTGAGCGAAATTACTCAATTCTCCTGATATGGCCAAATGTGAATTCGTTATTTTTTATTTAAATGAGCGAAGAGCCTTTATGCCTTTTGACTTATCGGTTTGCTCAACGTTTCTTGGATGTCAAAATCTGTTGTACGGCAGAAGTGATATCCTGATTTTTACGGATACGGATAGGGCGTATTCCTGCCGCTACGGCGCATTCTACGTCCCGGTTGCTGTCCCCGATAAACCAGGAATTCAGTTTATCGATATGAAATTCTTCAATAGCCCGGTTGACCATATAGGGAGACGGTTTGCGGCAGACGCAGGTTTTAACGCTTTCGTGATGGGGACAATAGTATACTTTGGTGATTCTGATTCCTCGAGCAGACAATTCCCCGCACATTTTGTGATGAACTTTTTCCACATCTTCGCGGGTATAGATTCCTTTAGCCACTCCTCCCTGATTGGTGATGACAAAGAGGAGATAACCGGCTTCCTGAAGTCGCTTCATGCCTTCTATTACTCCGGGATTGAATACAAAATCTTCCGGTTTGTAGATATAGTAATGACCTTCATCACAATTTATAGTGCCATCGCGGTCAAAAAATACTGCTTTTTGTAAAGGCATCCGATTTTTCATGTTTTGTTCTTTAGGTTTTCCCTCTATATCGATTAGTTGTGCATAATTTTAAATACGAGTTCCTTTAGTAATTCTCCATCCGATATCGCTGCATTTCCCACTCCCTTGGATTTTAGGTCATATTCTCTTAAAAGAGAAATAGTATTAGCGCATTTAACCGCATTGTATGCCTGGCTACCATCTAGATAATCCTTCATAAAGAAGGGATGGACTCCTAAGAGTTTTGCCATTTCCTGGGTATTAGGAGTTGTTTTTTTCTGATAATGATAGGTAAGCAGATTCAAGAAATATCGGAATAAAGCGGTGATAGTCAATACCAAAGGATTGTTTTTGGGATTGGCTTCAAAATAGTTGACAATGCGGATTGCTTTCAGATGATCTTTACGGATGATGGCATTCAACAATTCGAAGCTGTTGAAATCCTTGCTGATTCCGGTGTGTTCTTCTACCAGCGATTCCTTTATTTCTCCGCCACGGGGCAGTAATAGAATCAATTTGTCGATCTCATGGGCCACCCGGCTCAAATCCGTACCCAGGCACTCGGCTAAAATTCCTGCGGCGCGCGTTGTGATGCCATAGGATTTCTCTTTGCAATAGCCGATGATCCATTCCGGGATCTTATTGTCGTACAATTTTGCAGACTCGAAATAGACACAATGGGGTGAGCTGCTCAATTTTTTAAAGACTCCTTTTCGCTTGTCCGGTTTTTTATTTTTATAGGCTAACAGCAGAATAGTCGATGGCTGAAAATGTTCGATATAAGGTAGGAGATTGTCGAAATCGCGGATATTCTGGGCTTCTCGCACGATAACCACCTGGCGTTCCGACATCATCGGAAAACGGCGGGCCGTATCGGTAATCGTACTCATGCTTACGTCATTTCCGTAAAGTACCGTTTGGTTGAAAGCTTTTTCCTCTTCGGTAAGTACACTGTTTTCAACCAGAATAGTCAACTGATCGATAAAAAAGGGTTCTTCTCCGCAGAGGAAATATATGGGACTGTACTTTTTTGTCCTGATCTCTTTTCTGATCTCCTCGAATGTCATGTGTTTTTTCCGATTAAAAGATGCTAAGTATATGAGTGGCTAAGTTCCGGATAGATGCCTGACATCTGCTGAGCTTAGCGGCTTTGTTATTGCAAAAATAGCAAAACTTTTACCATTCTATTTTAGTTTTTATTTTCTTTGAGTATTTTCAGGACAATTTCCTCGATTTCTGCATCTTCTCCATGGGGATCGTAAGCAGCTTTCAGATTATTGCCGAATAGCAGGGCTATAGATTGCCAGAAATAAGCATTCACCGCTCCCCTGTATTCACGGATATGGGTAAAAGAGGTGTGACTGGTTTCCCGGTATATGAGCCGGATTAATATACGGCCCTGCGTGATGCTTAGTTTCGTCAGCGGAGCTTTAAAAGTTTTCATTAATTGGGAGTATTCTTCCTTAATGATTTTCTTACGTTCGGATTCTTTGGTTGTCTGGGACAACCGGGATTCGATTTCATTGATTTTACGGGCCGCAATGCGGGCATAAGGATAAACTTTTCTCACATTGTATTCGAGCCTCGCATTGCGGCGGTGATTGCGGGCGTACCATTTGCTGCCGTGATTTTTGCCTTTGACCACTACCTCATCGAGCCATACTTGCGGAATGGTATCTCCTTGATGGACAACCGAACGGACTATTTGTCGATGTTGTGCAAACAGAGCCTTTGCACAAAAAAACAAAAGTATAAGCAGGATTATCCTCCGCATAAGAAAATAATTTGTTATTTTTGAAGCGTAAAAATAGATAATAATTGTGGACGAACAGTTTCAGGATTTATTTAAAATACGAAGAAATCGTAAAAAAGTGGAGATTGGCAATATTTTAATTGCCGAACCTTTTTTGGAAGGGAGATATTTTTCCCGTTCAGTGATCTATATGGTTGAACATGACGAAAAGGGGAGTGTAGGATTTGTATTGAATAAACCGATGACTTTTTTGACCTCGGATCTGGTTACGGAGTTGGCCGGAATTGATTTTCCGGTTTATATCGGAGGACCGGTAGAGAGGAATCAGTTGTATTATTTACATAAACATCCGGAATTGGAAGATGCTTTACCTATCGCTGATGGGATTTATTGGGGAGGAGATTTCGTTAAATTGACGGGTTTGTTGAAGGGAGGAAAAATCATGCCTGATGAAATCCGTTTCTTTGCCGGATATAGCGGTTGGGAAAGCGGACTGTTGGAGCGGGAATTGGAAGAGAATACCTGGATGGTGGGGGAGATTTCCAATGAAGCGTTCTTTAAAATTCCCAATGAGTCTCTTTGGGAGTCGTCCATGAGTGATTTAGGAGGTCGGTACCGGATTTGGGCCAATTTTCCTAAGGATCCGATCATGAATTAAGTGGTGAGAAGAAAAAATTGAAATAATAGCAGGCCGTTCTATCGCTGTCCAGTAATGGAGAGAGGAAAGTCCGGGCAACAGAGGGTAGCGTGTTTCCTAACGGGAAGATGTCCGTGAGGGCATAGTAACGTAACAGAAAATAACCGTTCTGCCGGCGCAGGCCGGACGAATAAGGGTGAAAAGGCGGGGTAAGAGCCCACCGGTACTGCAGGTAACTGTGGTAGCCGTACGTCTCACGCGTTGCAAGGCCATGTATACCGGCGTATTAGGTTGACCCGACCGATGCCGGGGGGTAGGCTGCTTGAGCTGTAAAGCGATTTACAGACTAGATAAATGATAGAAACCGTCAGGTACAGAACCCGGCTTACAGGCCTGCTATTTTTATATTCTCGTTAACAGTCGAAAAAATAAAGGTTCCGGGATACGGCCCGGATAAAAAGGATAATAAATGAAATCGATACGCGAAATTTATAATATAGGTTATGGTCCTTCTTCCAGCCATACCATGGGACCTAGCCGGGCTGCCGGAATGTTTGACCGGAAGTATCCCGAAGCGGAAAAAATCAGAGTCACCTTATATGGAAGCCTGGCATTGACGGGAAAGGGACACGGAACGGATACTGCAATATCGAAAGCTGTCGCCTGTCCTGAAAAAGTAGAAATCATTTGGCAGCCTGATGTCGCTTTGCCGCGGCATCCGAACGGAATGTTGTTCGAAACGCTGAAAGCCGGAAATACCGAAAACAGTTGGACGGTATATAGTGTTGGAGGAGGTGCTTTATGGGATGAATGCGGTACTTTCGATAACGGAGACCTGTATCCCAGTACTTCCATGGCCGAAATCATGAAGTGGTGCTTGGATGAAGGCTGTACTTTTGTCGATTATATTGAAAAATACGAAGGAAAAGAGATTTTTTCTTATCTGGAACAGGTTTGGACCCAAATGCAGGAGACGGTGGAAAAGGGATTGGTAACGGAAGGAGTATTACCGGGCGCTTTGAAATTAGCGCGTAAGGCCAGTTCCTATAATGTCAAAGCTATGCAATCGATAGGTTCTTCCCGTCCTATGGGGATGCTTTTCGCAGCAGCCTTGGCTGTTTCGGAAGAAAATGCCGGTGGGGGCCGAGTGGTGACGGCACCTACATGTGGCGCTTCCGGAGTTTTACCTGCCGTCATGTATTTTATGAAACACGATCAGAAAATGCCGGAGTACCGGATTATCAGGTGACAGGCTACTGCAGGGCTGATCGGGAATATTGTCAATAGCAACGGATCTATTTCGGGAGCCGAAGTGGGGTGTCAGGGAGAGTTGGGAACAGCTTGCGCTATGGCTGCCGGAGCTGCTACTCAGATTTGGGGTGGTACTCCCCGGCAAATTGAATATGCAGCGGAAATGGGCTTTGAACATAACCTCGGGCTGACGTGCGACCCTGTGTTGGGATATGTCCAGATTCCTTGTATCGAACGGAATGCTTTTGTGGCGCAAAAAGCAAGGGAATCGGCTTTGTATGCTTTGTTTTCCGACGGACGTCATATGGTGTCTTTTGACGACGTAGTGAAGACTATGATGGAAACAGGCAGGGATATGCAAGCCAAATACAGGGAAACCAGCCTGGGAGGACTTGCCTGCGTATGTATGCAAAAGCTGAATCGTAACGATAAGAATTTAAATTAAAAATGCAACTAAAAGCATTGGCTGACGTTAATTCTGTACATTTAGTAAAAAGAACCACGGTTCGGGAAACACTAATCATAATAAGTAAAAGCTGATGGATAAGGTGAAGTTAAAAGTTTTAGGATTGTCCTATAGTATGTCGCAGGCGGGAGCTTATGCGTTAATACTGTCGGACGAACAGGATTTACACCGTATCCCCATCGTTATTGGAATGCCGGAAGCTCAGTCTATCGCCATTCAACTGGAAAAAATCCATACCCAGCGCCCTTTAACCCATGATTTGGTGAAAACTCTGGCAGATGCCTTACAAGTGCATTTAAAAGAAGTTTTTATTTATCGCCTGGAAGCAGGGATTTTTTATTCCGATTTGCTATTTGAAGCCGAAGGGAATCCGATTAAAATCGATTCCCGGACTTCGGATGCCATCGCCTTAGCTTTAAGGTATGATTGTCCGATTTACACAACTCCTGAGATTTTGGATAAGGCAGGAATACAAGTAGGACAGGAAGCCCGGGTTGCAGAAGCACCTACGGTGGTGAAAACGGTTGAAAATGAAGATGACATTATTCAAAATTATTCTGTTCAGGAATTGGCGCGGATGTTGGATGAAGCTGTCCGAAATGAAGAATATGAAAAAGCATCCCGGATCCGGGATATTTTGAAGAATAAAAAATAGAAGTGATTTTGGAATAGCGAAGGCTTTGAAGTAGGTGGGTTTGGTTTGTAGAATCCCTTAATTGTAAATAATTATGAAAAGCATTAAATTTGATTACAGTAAGATTTGCAGTTTCGTCGACAAAGATGAAATGAGTGCCTTATATCCGGAAGCTCATGAAGCTTTGGAAAAATTGAAGAACGGAACCAGTAAGGGAAACGATTATCTGGGATGGTTGAATTTGCCGGAAGAGTTGACACCGGATCTGTTGTCCGATATTGAAAACACCGCTGCGGATTTACGCGCTCGTACTCAGGTTGTTGTTGTCATCGGCATCGGAGGCTCCTATTTAGGAGCCAGAGCAGTGATAGAAGCCCTTTCCGACAGTTTTCATAATTATGGTCCGGCGGAAATGAAAGTAGTCTTTGCGGGACACAATATCGGAGAAGATTATTATCATGAATTGGTTCGATATTTGCAGGACAAAGAATTCGGTATTTGCGTGATATCGAAATCCGGAACCACGACGGAGCCGGCAATCGCTTTTCGTTTATTGAAAGAATTGCTGGAGAAAAAGGTCGGCAGGGAAGAGGCCGGCAAACGGATTGTAGCAATCACGGATGCCAGCAAGGGTGCTTTGCGTACTTTAGCAGACCAGGAAGGCTATAAGACTTTTGTCATACCGGATAATGTAGGGGGTCGCTTTTCTGTCCTTACTCCCGTAGGATTATTGCCTATCGCTATTGCAGGCTTTAATATACGCGATCTGGTGAAGGGAGCTGCTTTCATGCGCGAAAAATGCCTGAATGACGATCAAAGCATAGCGGTGGAGTATGCCGTTGCCCGTACTGCACTTTACCGGAAAGGATATGCTGTAGAATTGCTGGCCAATTTTAATCCTAAACTGCACTATATTACGGAATGGTGGAAACAATTATACGGGGAAAGTGAAGGAAAAGAAAATAAAGGTATTTTCCCTGCAGGGGCAGATTTTACAACCGATTTGCATTCTATGGGACAATATATTCAGGAAGGAGTTCGCTTGTTGATGGAAACTGTGATTTCGGTGGAACAACCCGATTATCAGGTGGAGATACCTGCTGATTCCGCTAATCTGGACAAGTTGAATTTCTTGGCCGGGAAAAGGGTCGATGAGGTGAATAAAATGGCGGAATTGGGAACGCAAATTGCACATGTGGATGGCGGAGTTCCTAATATGAAAGTTATTATGCCTGCTTTAAGCGCATTGTATATCGGGCAACTTTTTTATTTTTTTGAATTGGCATGCGGTATTTCAGGAAATTTGTTGGGAGTAAATCCCTTCGATCAACCGGGAGTGGAAGCCTATAAAAATAATATGTTCGCCCTGCTGGAAAAACCGGGTTATGAAGAAGCTTCCAAGGCTATTAAAGCTAAATTATAATCGGGATAAAATTCGAACTGTATAAAAGATGATCCTGAGACGGCAACTTGTCTTCAGGATCATCTTTTACGATAGAAATCCTCTTTTCAGATAGAAAACGAGGGTTACGGAGGAAAAGATGTGCTATTGTTTTGAATGATGTGTGTTTCAGAATCAATCTTAAATAATGATGAACAGAATAGTATTAAACGAGACTTCCTATTTTGGTGCAGGATGTCGTAGCGTTATCGCAACCGAGGCAAAACGCCGGGGCTTTCAGAAAGCTTTTTTGGTAACGGATAAGGATTTAGTAAAATTTGGCGTGGCTGCCCAGTTAACGGCAGTTTTGGAAGGTGCTGAAATTCCCTACGAATTATTCAGCGATGTGAAGGCTAATCCTACTATTA
>CAJKZL010000129.1 GCA_905204385.1 uncultured Odoribacter sp.
TCCTTACCGGAATCCAGATCCATAACTTTTACCCCGTTGATTTTACCCTCCGGACTATGCAATATGCCGACCACCTTCATCCGGTTGACAGGACATCCCCCGTTATCTACACAGGTCTGAGCCAGATTTATAGCTAAACGGGAATCGTCGAACTGTCCGTCGTGATAAATCACTCCTCCTTTGAGGCCTTCCGTCCGAATAGTAGGCAAATGCTCTACCGTTTTTTTCCTGGATTGATATTTGGAACGCCCGAGACTCAATCCTCCCGCCAGCATATCGTACAGCGTTAGCCCGACAGTATATAGAATATTATCCCAATAGCGGTAATTGGGGATTACAAAAGTTTCATTTTTCACCAGATGAGGAGCATTTTTTTTCAGCAAACCTCTTTCATGCAATGCTTCCAACACCAGAAACACATCTCCCTGTGCCAGATAGCGCACTCCTCCATGCACCAGTTTCGTACTTCTGCTGGAAGTCGCCTTTGCAAAATCTTCCCATTCGAACAGAGCAGTACTATATCCCCTGGTCACGGCATCTACAGCTATTCCCAGGCCGGTAGCTCCTCCTCCCACTACGACCACATCCCAGACCTTCGAGGAATCGGCGATTTTATTTATTAACTCTTCTCGTTTCATCGTTATTTTTTTTATTTTTTGTCCGACAATACCATGAACACCCTCTGCCTCTCTTGAAACTTATACGGCAAGCAAAATAAAAAGTCAGCAATTTTCACCATAAAAAAAACATTGACTATCTTAGGGGTGTCTAACTACATACCAAAATAAAACAGATTATGACACTTGCAGAAAGACATAATTCCATCCTTGAACTGCTGAAACAAAGAGGCTCTATACCCGTTTCGGACTTGGCGGATATACTCAAAGTCTCCTCAGTGACCATCCGGAAGGGCCTGACACTTCTGGAAGAAAAAAAATTACTATACCGTACACATGGCAGTGCCATACTGATCAATCCTTATATCAACGACCGCCATGTCAGTGAAAAGGAAAAACTCAATACGGAAGAAAAACAAGCGATCGGGAAACTAGCAGCCACCCTGATTGCTCCCGACGATTCCATCATTATCGCCTCCGGTACAACCATGTTTTTTCTGGCGCATGCGATCGTTCCCCAATCTCATTTGACAGTCATCACTTCCTCCATCAATGTAACTTCGATTCTAGCCCGGCACAAGGACATCGACATCATTCAATTAGGAGGAATTGTACGGAATAGCTCCGTCTCCGTGGTCAGCGAATATGCTGAAAAAATGCTGGACAATTTCTCTTGCAGCAAATTATTTATAGGGGTCGACGGCATCGATCTCGACTATGGCTTGACCACGACCAATCTGATGGAAGCCAGCCTGAACAAATCGATGATCCGGGCTGCTCAAAAAACAATCGTACTCACCGATTCTTCCAAGTTCGGCAGAAGAGGATTCGGGAAAATTTGCGGTTTGGAAGCCATCGACCATATCATAACGGACAACAAGGTTCCTCTTCAAACCGTAAAATCACTCCAGGATATGGGCATAGAAGTTACCATCGCCAACTAAGGGACAAACTAAAAAGCAAAAAATGAATATTACATTTGTGGAACCGCTCGGAATGTGCGAATGCGAACTAAACGCACAGGTAAAAACACTCAGGGATCAGGGACATACCGTCACCTTCTATCCTGACCGGAACGAAGACGAAGAAACGCTGATCAGCAGGGCTCAGGATGCCGACATTGTAGTGGTCAGCAACATTCCCTTACGTAAACATTTCTTTGAATCTTGCCCGCAATTGAAAATGTTATCCATAGCATTTACCGGAGTGGACCATGTCGACCTGGACGAATGCCGCAAAAGGGGCATTACAGTATGCAATGCTGCCGGCTATTCTACCGAAGCCGTTGCCGAACTGACCATCGGCTTGATGATAGCCCTCTACCGTAAAATTGTTGGCGGGGATGCCATCACCCGGCTTTCCGGCGACCGTCAGGGAGTGCTGGGAGGCGAACTGCACGGCAAAACAGTCGGAATCATCGGCCTCGGAGCCATCGGGCAAAGGGTTGGAGTTCTGGCTAATGCTTTCGGTTGCCGTTTACTGGGATACAACCGCAGTGAAAAAGCCATTCCACATATCACCCAGGTCGACAAGGAGACCTTACTCCGGGAATCGGACATCCTGACGGTACATTTACCCCTGACACCCGAAACCCGCGGATTCATCGGCACCCCGGAATTTTCGGTCATGTCGCCCCATGCCATACTGATCAATACAGCCCGTGGACCCATTGTCGACCAGGATGCTCTTTATCTGGCGTTGAAAAAAGGACAAATTGCAGGAGCTGCCGTCGATGTGTATGACCAGGAGCCCCCTTTGCCTGCCAATTTCGAACTATTCAACGCCCCCAATTTATTGATGCAGCCTCACATAGGATATGCTACCCGCGAAGCTTTCGCTACCCGCCTGGGTATCGTCGTGAAAAACATTACGATGTGGCTGGCAGGAACTCCTCAGGACCGGGTAGTCTGACCGATTATCGCTTTAACGGAGGAAGGCTGCGAAAGTCCTCTCCCGTTAAAGCGATAATCGATCAAGCCGGCAGGATATCAGAAAATAGTTATTCCTTAAAATAGACTCGTTTTACCCGCTGCGACACGCTGGTCAGCACCTCATAGGGAATAGTATCCAACTTTTCGGCAATTTCATTCACAGAAATATGTTTGCCGAAGATTTCCACTTCGTCCCCCACCTGGGCATCGATATCCGTAATATCGATCATGCAAGCATCCATACAGATATTTCCTACGATAGGCACCCGTTTTCCCCTTACCATCACCTCTCCGTGGCCCCGGCTCAAATGCCGATTCAAACCGTCGGCATAGCCCACAGGAATGACAGCAATCCGGGAATCCCGATTCAGCACCCCTTTCCGGCCGTAGCCCACCGTCTCCTCCGCCTTCACCCGGCGAACGGCAGCAATATAAGTCTTAAATGAACTTACCGGTTGCAAAGGGGCTCCTGCGGCACTTATGCCATGCAAGCCGATTCCCAGGCGGACCATATCGAAAGAATAAGAACTGAAACGTTCTATCCCGGCAGAATTCAGGATATGACGCAGGATCGGATAATCGAAATGCCTTTGCACCTCTGCCGTCATCCGCTCAAAACACTGAATTTGCTGAAGCGTATATTCATCGTGTACGGCTTCGTCACTTCCGGCCAAATGCGAAAACATAGACCGGATCGTCACCCTTCGCCGGGAACTGAAAAATTCCAATAATGCCGGCAATTCCTCTTCATTCAGTCCTGAACGGTTCATCCCCGTATTCAGCTTTAAATGAACCGGATATTTCTCCATGCCGTGTTTCACTAAAGCCTGATCAAAAGCTTCCAATATTTCCAGGGAATAAATTTCCGGTTCCAGGCCGAACTCTATCATAGGGTCGAAAGCTTCCGGCTCGGGATTCATCACCCCAATCGGTATGGTAATGCCCGCTGCCCTCAATTCTACCCCCTCGTCCGCAAAAGCCACCATCAGGTAATTCACTCCCTGATATTGCAACATACTGGCAACCTCCCCGGCTCCGCTACCATACGAGAAAGCCTTGACCATAACGGCTATGCGGGTATGAGCAGGAATAAGCGAACGAAAGTAATTCAGATTATGCACCATGGCATCCAAATCCACTTCCAACACAGTTGCATGTGACTGTTTCTGAAGAAATCCTGCAATATATTCGAAACGGAATTTCCGGGCTCCCTTGATCAAAATCGCCTGATCCTTAAAATGTTCCCTATTTTCCTGTCGTAAAAAACTATCCGTATCCGGATAATAGCGGCATTCGGGCAGGAGGAAGTATGGCCTATACCGACCGATCGTTTCCCCTATTCCGATCAGCACAGAGACATCGGCCTGGCGTAATTGTGCCGCAACTTCCAGGTATAACTCTTTTTCATTTCTACCGGAATCCACAAAATCGGATAGGATAACTACTTTTTTTCTTCCGGCATCCTGCATACTCAGTCTGTTTAAGGCCAACTGAAAAGAAGCGGCATCGGAATTGTAATAATCGTTAATCAACACGCAACGATTGATCCCGTCTTTGATTTCCATCCGCATGGCGATCGGCTGCAAATGCTGCACCCGCTCGGCTATAAACTCCGGACTTTTTCCTTTTAATAATAACAGACATACAGCATTCATACAATTTTCGAAAGAAGCCTCATCACCGAAGGGAATAAGCAAATGAAACCGTTTTCCCCGATAATCCAGCTCCAGACTTCGGCTATTCGCATCGGAATCATTTCTCCGGATTCTCACTTCAGCCTCCCCGCTTTCTCCCCACAGCATCCGTTGCACCTTCGGCCCTACCTGGGCAAAAACAGCCTCCAGAACCTCTCCTTCCCGGCCGATCAAACAGTCGCAACCGCTAAACAACAAAGCTTTCTCACTGAGCTTCTGCCCACGCGACGAAAAATTTTCTCCATGGGCATCCCCCAGGTGAGTAAAAATGCCGATCCTGGGACGGATCATCTTTTGCAATCGTAGCATCTCTCCGGGTTGGGAGATTCCGGCTTCAATAAAGGCCAGACGGGTATTTTCTTCCATACCCAATAAAGAAAGAGGAACTCCCACCTGAGAGTTATAACTCCGTGGGCTCCGGTATACGCCAGGCTCATCGGCCAACAACTGGTACAACCATTCTTTTACGATCGTTTTGCCGTTGCTACCGGTTATAGCAACTATTTCTCCTTTCATTCGCCCTCTATGCCAGGCAGCTAATCGCTGTAATGCTTCCAGCACATTTTCTACGCGGTAATAGCAAGCTGCCGCCAAGCTGCCGAATACTTTTCTTTCCTCACTGACGACAAAATGGCGTACCCCTCTTTCATACAACTCCTCCACATAATCGTGCCCATTATGATTCACCCCCTTCAGGGCAAAAAAGAGCGTACTGTCCGGAGCCTGGACAGCACGACTGTCGATGCTCACTTCTTTTATTTCAAAGTCTTTTCCACCACAGGCTTTGCAATTCAAAATCTCTGAAATTTCACTACTTAACATACTTCAATCTACTCACTTTCGTGATCCATTTTAACGATATAACCTATAATGCGGATTCCCCACTCACCCAAGCTCCTATAGAACAGGAGCAAACAAGCGGGCGACCGATTCGCACACTTTTTCCCGTTTGGTCCGGAACTTCCAACGCTGAATAGCTCCTTCCGTACTCACTTTCAAATCGTTGATAAAATCGGTAGCCAACTCCTTCACCACTTCCCTGTCATAAATAATCAGGCTAACCTCAAAATTCTGCTCAAAGCTTCTTAAATCCATATTAGCCGTCCCTACACTGGCCACGATGCCATCCACGATGATCACTTTGCTATGATTGATGCCTTTCTGATACCAATAAATTTTCACCCCTGCCACCAACAGTTCTTCTACAAAAGACCGGGTACACCAATGCGTAAGCAGGGAATCGGATTTATGAGGCAACAGCAGACGGACATCCACCCCACTCATAGCAGCGGTCTTTAAAGCGTTTAAAGTGGTTTCTCCCGGCATGAAATAAGGAGTGGAGATAAAAACATATCGCTTGGCCATATTGATCAGGGTGTAATAGGATTGCTGTATGGAAGCCCAGTCACTATCCGGCCCTGACGTCACCGTTTGAACGACGACATTTCCGTCGGCTTTGATATAAGGCAAATATTCGTCCTTATCCAATAACAGTTCTTGACGGACGAAATACCAATCGATCAAAAAAACCACCTGCAGAGAGGTGACGGCTTCTCCTAAAACCTTTAGATGGGTATCTCTCCATTCTCCGATATCGGGAACACCATCCATATACCTGTCGGCGATATTCAAACCTCCTACAAACCCCACCTTTCCGTCGATCACCGCTATTTTCCGGTGATTCCTGTAATTGGCCTTATTGGCTAAATGCCGGAAACGGACGGGCAAAAACGGGTAAATTTGTATACCCGCTTCTTTCAATTCCCGGATAAAACCCTTCGACAAGCCCCAGCACCCTACGTCATCGTAAATAATCCGTACTTCCACGCCGGCACCCGCTTTTTGAATTAAAATATCCTTAAGCCGGGTAGCCAACCGCCCTTCGTCGATGATATAATATTCCAGGTGAATAAATTTCCGGGCCTTTTCCAGAGCCTCGAATAAGGCCGGAAAAGTCTCCTCTCCATTGTTTAAAATTTCAATTTTGTTGTAACGCGTCAGCAAAGCTTTGCTATTATTGAGCAATAAGGTCATCAATTTCCGGACTTCAACCGTCTCTCTTCGTTGGAGGAATTCCGACTTTTTGATCAATTGTTTCTGATCCTCGCTCATATACTGCAGCCATTTCATATCTCCCAATCCTTTCATGGAAAACATTTTCACTTTCCGGTAGTTTATGCCGAAATAGAGATAAAACAAAAAACCGAGAAAAGGGATCATGATCAATACGACTATCCACGCGAGCGTACGCACAGGATTACGGTTTTCAAGCATTACATTGAAAGCCACACTTGCTACCGTAAGGAAATACAAAGCAATCAGGACATATATCGTTATCTGCAACCAAGACATATAATCAATGAAGATTGAAAACAAAAATTGAAAAATGAGCCCTTAAGATTACCTTCCGTTTTCAGTTTTCAATTTTCAAATAACTTATCTTTGCGTTATGAATACAATCCATCAACTATCTCAATACGCTTTAAGGGAACTAAAAGGTTCGTATCCGGATCGTGAAATCCATAATATCTGTCAAATCATTTTTATGGATCTGTTCCATTTTACAAAGATAGACATCCATATCAGAAAAAACGAACATTTGGACGAAAGCTTTTCCGATAAATTTATAGAAATCATACGTCTTTTAAAATCAGGCTCCCCTCTGCAATACCTGCTGGGAGAAACCGAATTCGGAGGCCTGAAATTCAAGGTCGATCCTTCCACATTGATACCCCGGCCGGAAACGCGGGAGTTAATTTTATGGGCCGGTTCTTCCTTACAGGGCGGTGAAAAAATTCTCGACATCGGAACCGGCAGCGGGTGCATCGCCATCTGTCTGGCCCATGAATACCCCGGCCTATCCGTCACCGGGATAGACATTTCTGCAGAGGCTATCGCCACGGCTACAGAGAATGCCCGTCTCAATGAAGCCGCAGTTGAATTTCTGCAGAGGGACATCCTCCGTCCCGATCTATACGATTGGCCTTTATACGATCTGATCGTCAGTAATCCTCCTTATGTCAGGGAATCGGAAAAACAAGAGATGCAACCCCAGGTAGTGAACCATGAACCCTATCAGGCTTTGTTCGTTCCGGACGAGGATCCTTTGCTGTTCTACAAGTCGATAGCTGCTTTCGGCCAACACCGGCTTACTCCCGGAGGATGGCTTTATGTAGAAATCAACGAAGCATTCGGTGATGAAATAGCCTCACTTCTATCCTCCTACGGATATAGCGAGGTTGAAATAAAAAAAGATATCTGCGCTAAAGACAGAATGGCAAGAGGCAGGAAAAGTCAGGTCTGATCCTCATCGTCGGCCGGAAACTCCCCCAACCGGCTCAGGCATTGGCGTACGGTGTCGTAATCAAATCCTCTCCCCAATGCAAAACGGATCAACCGGGCCATGATTTTATAAGGCTCCTCCTCGGGTAACCTGCGGGCCTATTGCTTCAACAGCTCCAGACAGCTATCCGTGTACTGCTGTATCCCGATCGAATCCAGGGCATGGGCAATGACTTCGGAACTTATTCCTTTTTGTCGGAGCATCATTGCAATCTTCTGCTTCCCCCA
>CAJKZL010000130.1 GCA_905204385.1 uncultured Odoribacter sp.
TTCTCTGTTATCTATTGTTAGTTTTATGTTTTCCATATCTTTTCTGTCAACTGTCAATTATTCACTGTCAACTATTTAATGTACGTAAATAGCGTCGAACTTACATTTCTCTATACATGATCCGCAACGGATACAAACATCCGAGTCGATAGTATGGGGAACCTTCCGGCTGCCGGTAATGGCATGTACCGGACAGATTCGGGCACACATCGTACAGCCTTTGCATTTCTCCGGATTGATAAAGTACTGGGTAAGTTCGCGGCACTGGTGGGAAGGACAACGTTGTTCATCGACATGTGTCAGGTATTCGTCATAGAAGTTATCCATGGTGGAAAGGACAGGGTTCGGAGAGGTCTGTCCCAGTCCGCAAAGCGCGGTGTCCTTGATGACCTGACTCAGGTTGCGCAGGTTGTCCAGATCATCCATCGTGCCTTTGCCTTCGGTGATGCGGGTCAGGATTTCTAAAAGACGCTTATTCCCGATGCGGCAAGGGGAGCATTTACCGCAGGATTCCTCGACTATAAATTCCAGGTAAAATTTTGCTACGGCCACCATGCAGTCCTCTTCGTCCATCACGATCATGCCTCCGCTGCCCATCATCGAACCGGCTGCCAGCAGGTTGTCGAAATCGATGGGGGTATCGAGGTGTTTTTCGGTGAGGCATCCTCCGGAAGGACCACCGGTTTGTACGGCTTTGAATTTTTTCCCGTTTTTGATTCCGCCTCCGATTTCGTAGATAACTTCTCTGAGCGTGGTGCCCATAGGGACTTCGATCAAACCTACGTTATTGATCTTTCCGGCCAGGGCGAATACTTTGGTTCCCTTGGAGCGTTCCGTGCCGATGGAAGCGAACCATTCGGCCCCCTGGTTAAGGATGACGGGGATATTGGCCAGGGTCTCCACATTATTGACGTTGGTGGGCTTATTCAGATAACCGGATTCGGCAGGAAAAGGAGGCTTGGTGGTGGGTTCTCCGCGCTGTCCCTCCATGGAATGGATGAGTGCGGTTTCTTCCCCGCAGACGAATGCGCCCGCCCCGTAGCGTATCTCTATGTGAAAATTGAAATCGGTACCGAGGATATGGTCTCCCAGCAGGCCGTATTGCTCGGCTTGCCGGATAGCTATGCGAAGCCGTTCGATGGCCAGGGGATACTCGGCCCGGATGTACACCAGTCCTTTATCGGCTCCGATGCTGTATCCGCAAATGGCCATGGCTTCGATCACCGAGTGGGGATCGCCTTCCATGATCGAGCGGTCCATGAAGGCGCCGGGATCGCCTTCGTCAGCATTGCAGACTACGTATTTCTGCTCCGCCTGGTACCGGCGGGCAAATTCCCATTTCAGTCCTGTCGGGAAGCCGCCACCCCCGCGCCCCCGCAGGCCCGAGCGCTTGATTTCGTCGATCACTTCTACGGGAGTCATTTCGGTCAGGCATTTGGCCAGGGCGGAATAGCCTTCGCGGCCTATGCTTTCTTCGATATTTTCCGGATCGATGAAACCGCAGTTGCGTAAGGCTATCCGCATTTGTTTTTTGTAAAACTCCATGTGTTTCGAATCGCTCACGGTGGTTTTCCGGGTAGGTTCCTTGTAAAGCAGACGATCCACCTTGCGTCCCTTTATGATGTGTTCGTCGACGATGTCCTCGGCATCGTCGGGTTTTACCTGTACATAAAAGGTGTTGTCGGGCATAATTTTAACGATAGGCCCTTTTTCGCAAAATCCGAAGCATCCGGTTGCGATGACCTGGACTTCCTCGTCCAGATCCCGTTCTTTCAGACATTCCTCCAGTCTGCTGATGATCAGTTTGCCCGCAGACGCCCTGCATCCTGTACCCCCACAGACGAGTATATGCATTTTGTAGCTCATAGCGTAATACGTTTATCGATTTATATTTGAGTTAGCACAACGATTTTTGGATATAGTTTCAGTCTAATGTATCGTCTGATAGTTCACCGGAATGATGCCTTCTACCAGTTCGTCGTTTTTCAGGTATTTCTGAATAATTTCTTCGGCCTTTTCACAAGTTACATGTCCGAAAACGATGGGTTCGCGTCCCGGCTTTGTAATTTCGACGGTGGGTTCGGCAAAGCAGTAACCCATGCAGCCCGTTTGGGTGACGATGGCTTCGATCCCGTTTTCTTCCAAATGGTTCAGAAAGTAGGACATCGTTTCTTTGCTTCCGGCTGCGATCCCGCAGGTGGCCATGGCTACCCTGATTTGTACGATCTTTTCGGGATGTTCGCTTTTTTCCCTCAGATCGATCTTGGATTGAATATTTTCCCTGATTTTCTTCAGGTCGGCTAACGACTTAATTTTTTCCATAGTTGCTGTTTTTATGGTTATAGAGATTTGAATGGTCTGCGTTTATTTCTTTTAGGTTTTCCCGGATAAATTCTTCTATTGCGGCGACGATGTCCGGGTGGTCGAGCGGAAGATTTTCGAAGATGGCTTTCAACTCGTCGGTATCCAACCGATAATCGCCCCAGTCGGTGGTGTGGTGGTAGACGAAATGCAGTGCGGGATTTGCGGCAATCAATAAACTTAAGGTTTGGGCTATGTCTCCCAACGGGGGACGGTCCAGGTGGGAATGGACAAAACAGGCGGTGAGCCGTGTTCCCCGGCCTAATGCGGAAGAGATGCACAATTTGCCGCCTGTCCGTTCCGCGTTCTGTTGCAGGAGAGGGATGCCTAGTCCCACTTTGCGGACGGTGCGACTGGTAAAAAAAGGGTCGCGCACCCTGCTCAGAGTGGCCTCGTCCATACCCGTGCCGTTGTCGCTGACCTCGATGATAAATCGGTCGTCGGAATGATTTTCGCTGATGCGAATGACGATTTCACCGGCTTGGGCCCGTATAGAATTCTGGACGATATCCATGATATGGGAAGCTAAATCTTTCATGAGCAGGGCTTATAAAAACTAATTATTCATCCGTTTTTGTTTAAGAATTATTATTGAACGAGCCAAAATTACTTTAAATAGACAAATTTGCAACGTTTGCGATTGAAAAATTATACCTTTAGCCGGCTGAGGGCCTTCCGGATGGTTGGGAACGATATTTCGGATAAAGATAACGACGTGCTGACTTTCCCGATATCTTCCGGATAGTGTGCATCCGAAGAATGGATAAAAGGCGCATTTTTCAATTCAGGATGTTGTCCGGCAAAAATCCCGGGGGTGGTGTTTGCACTGACTTCCAGCGCATCATAACGCAGGTCCGGAGGGATAAATCCCAGTTGGGATAAAATGCTGAAGCGGGGTTTATCGATATGCGCAGGGATAAAGATTCCGTCGCATTCCCTTACCTTTTTTTCTATCTCCCGGAGATTTTGGTCCAGGGCGGCGATCAATAGTTTTTTTTCTTCGTAGATGATTTCTTCCTGTACGTTTGCCACCACCTGGTAGCCGAATTTTTCCGGTTTGTTGGGAATATCGGGCAGATGCCGGTCCAGGTATGCCTGGAAAGTGCCAAGCGAGTCGTCGCACCCGAAAAAAGCCAGGCAATGGGCTTCTTCGGAGGTGGTGATTTCCACTCCGGTCAATACCCAGATTCCTTTTTCTTTGCCCAATTCCCGGATAATTCCGGCCTGGCGGGTGGAATTGTGGTCGGTGATGCCGATGATGCCGAGGTTCCGTTGCCGGGCCATAGCGATGATGCGGGCGGGACTCATTTCCAGGTCGCCACAAGGAGAAAGGGTGGTGTGAATATGTAAGTCAGCGTGTATCAGCATAAGAGAAAGCGGGTTCGATCGGATTTTGCCCTTGCGTACAGGAGTATTTGCCTTAAAAGGATGTGTTTTTCAACAATTCATAGATCGCTCCCGTGATTTCAAAAGTCTGGGAGGGTGTACTCAGCACCGGAATCCCTTCCGATTCGCTTTCCTGGATGGTGTCTTCTTCAGGTCGGCAGCCTTTTACCAGCACAATGGCCGATAGGTCCTTCAATGAAGCGATGGCCATGATATTTTTGTGGGTTTGAAGGGTAATCCAGACATTGCCTTCGGCAGCGTTGCCCATGACATCGCTGAGTAAGTCGGAGGTATATCCTCCCCTGATTTCACGGTTCAGCCCTGAGGCACCGCAGCATACCGTTAAACCGAGTCGATCGGCTAGTTCTTTGACTGTCATATTCTTATTTTTTAATTGATCGTGTAATCATTTTCTTCTTTCATTTTTATTTTCCCGGGATCAGGTGTCTTTATCGAATTTTTCCATGCCCCAGATCAGGGCCGATAGTTCGAGGGATTCTTCCGGGGTCAGCAATCCTTCGCGTGTGAGCACCTTTTGCATGAAAATACATTGATTGAGTTTGGCTTTGCCTTGAACGACGTCCAGTGCCAGCGCTTTGCACGAAGGGGCGCCGCACACCCCGCAATCCACCTGGGGCAAGACCTTCATGATGCGCGTTATTTTTTCCATCTTTTGGAAAGCTACTGCAAAATCTTCGTCCAGTTTTTCGATGGAACGGGGAGGGATATCGCCCGTTAATTGCATTTGAGGAATGAGGTAATCCCGGTATCGGGGCATTTTGTTGATGGAAACGTATTCGTTCCGAATATAACTCTCCAACCGTTTTTGCAACCGTTCGATCGTCAGAAAGCGATTGTTGATCGTCAGCGCTCCGCCGGCGCAGGAATGGTCGCAGGCCCGCAGTTCCAGGAAATCGATGTCGGTCAGTTCGTCGTTTTCCATCTTTTCGAGTATGTCGATGACATTGTGGATTTCGTCTATGGCCAGGCAGCGCCCTTTGTAATTGGAAGCTTCCCCGCCGCTTTGGGTCCAGCGGATCGACTGGGGCGTGAGGTGGTATTGTTCGGGTACTTTTTCCTGTTGCTGATTTTTATGCTGGTTGATGGACAAGAGGATTTTGTTGTAGATGAAATCCATATTGATGACGCCGTCCACCGGAGAGCGGTCTTCGCCTACGGGGCATTTGATGGCGGCAATCTTGGCGGCACATTGGGTGACGTAGAAGATGCCGATTTGTTCTTCGGGAATGCCTTTGTCGATGAATTTCTTGCGGGCATAGATGGCGGTAATGTCCATGGCTTGTTTCAAACGGACGATATGGCCGATGAGGGAGGGAAAACGCGCCTGGATCAGGCGGTCTACCGCCGGGCGCTGCTGCATGGAGAGAATGAACGCGCCGAGCATTGCGCAGTTGACGATGTTCATCTTGAAGCGGTCCGCTTTTTCAAACTCCGGCAGGTCTGCAATGATTGCTTTGTACTTCGGCTTTGCTTTTTTCGTGATCGCTTGTGCCGCATCGGCATCATAGCCGAACACCGCCGTCAACTGCTTTTGGAATGAGCCTGCAAACAGCGCCCACATTCCCATGGGCATACCTATGTATTTCATTGCACTGTCTCCTTACATTCTCCGCATTTTGCCTTCTCCCGCAGCAACACCAGCCCCAATACCAAAACCAGCAGGTGTCCGGCGGATTCCGTGCCGTGATCGATCTGATCCAGCGGCCACGGCAGAAGCGTGAAGAGGATGGCGCGCTTTGACGGATTCGGAGAGTCTATACACTGCCCGCAGGATGGATGCAAAAATGCTCATGGCTTTTTTTCCTCTCATTTCCGCGCTGTAACGCACAGCCACCCCTTTTTGCTTTTGTGGCTCTGGATCTTACAAAATCCTGCTTGCTCCAGATATGCTTTCAGTGCAGTGTCCGTGTAGATGGTCATACCATTGATAATTTGTGTCCATTTGTCATCTTTTGCTGTTTCGCCGTTTGCTTCATTGCAGATGAAAAAGATCCCGCCGGGCTTCAGCACCCGATAGACCTCTCTGAAATTCTGTGCAAGCTCCGGCCAGAAGTAGACCGTTTCAAAGGCGGTCACCGCATCAAACTGCTCCGCTTCAAACGGCAGCTCTGTCACGCTTGCCTGTTGCACGTTGCACCGTCCTGCCGCAATGGCTCTGGCATTGACTTTTCGCGCTTTTTCCACGCTGACGGCTGAGTAGTCGATGCCCTGCACCTTGCCGTTGGGGCACAGTTTCAACAGTGTCTTAATGTTCGCTCCACCGCCGCAGCCGCAGTCCAGCACCATGGCATCCGGGGCAGGCTGTAAAAAACTCAGCCCCCATTCTGCCATTGCGCTGTGTCCAAAGTTCATCATAGCAACCATGATCTTCCCGCCAAAGCCTACGGGCTTTCGGGTGTTTTCAAAAAAGGACATATCACACCTCCGATTTCACACATTCCGTATAGGTCAGCGGAAAAGAGGCCTTTAGAACAACACTTTTTCGCACTGTCCAATCATTCTGTTGCAGAAATTTTAGGTATTCTTCACTCGTCCACTTGCTGTGGAGAGGAAAGCCTGCCAGCTTCATGAAAAAGGCTTTGACCTTGCCGGGAAATGAGTTTTCTGCGTGAGTAAAGGTGGGCGCGATCAGCACACCGTCATCCTTCAACACCCGTTTGATTTCTCGCAGTGATTTTTCTGGCTGCGGCACGATGTGCAGTGCGTTAGATACGATTACCACATCGAATGATTTGCTCGCGTATGGCAGAGAAAACATATCCTGCACGGAAAAACGCAGCTTCGCAGAGTAATTCCCCCGTTTGGCCTCTGTAATCATTTCCGGAGAGGCATCCGTCGCCTCGATGTGTGCCGCTGCTTTTACGATGTGCTTGGCGATCAGTCCCGTTCCGGTAGCCACCTCCAGCACTGTTTTGTCTTTCACGACCGGACGGATCAGCTCATACATTTTCTCGTATACTGCCCTGTCTTTTCGCATAAAGCAGTCATACAGACCTGCATTTCTGTCCCAGAAATTCTTGTGTTCTCGCATTGCTGTCTCTCCTTTTATAGTTAGATTTATCTAACCAGCACGTGCACGCTGATACGTTAGGTTCGGCTAACTCACGTATTTAGGAAAAGCCGCATTTCTGCGGCCTTTCGGCTTATACAAATAGCTTGCTGCAAGCATCTCACATCTGTATTTTCAGCCACTGAGGATAACGCCTCTCGATCTACTCCTTATGGAAACAGCCAAAATCTATTTTCACACCATTGCGGTGACTTTTGCTTTCTTATCCATATTATATCATGCTCACTTCTTTTTTGCAAGGACGGTCATGCCAAGATCCACGATGATTTTTCCAATCGTTTTGCTTTGCATTGGGGTTGACCTCCTATCCTTTATTGGTTCCTTATCGAATGAAATTTGTCATAATCTTCGGCTCTGTCTCAGGCGCCTCAATACCTGCCTTTTTACCGGCTTCAATGCATTTTAAGAGCCATGCCATATTATTGCCTACTGTACGCATGATCTGAAGGCCCTCGGCGTCTTTTCTGACGTCATCCGGAGTGTTGCCGTGAACCATTGGCCAGTAGTTTCCGGATACAACTGGCATCTGATGGTAGGTAAAGTATTTGATCAGTACATCCAGAGTTGCAGTAGTACCGGCACGTCTTGCGGAAGCAACTGCTGCAGCTGGTTTGTGGATCATGTCTTTTCCGGCTTTGGGAGCGAATTTATCCATAAATTCAATGATCTGACCACTAGGAGAAGCCCAGTAAACAGGGGACCCAATAACTAAAGCGTCAGATTTTTCCATGATCTTAGCTGCAACCTTCACATTTTCAATCGAAGGATCTCCAGCCTGAAAAATCTCAGTCTCAATTCCCTGTGCATTTAAAGTATTTGCAACCTCAGTCAAAGCAGTAAAAGTGCAACCAGCTTTGCGAGGACTTCCATTTAATAATAAAACTTTCATTTATCTCGTCCTTTCTAAAAGTTAAGAATCCAGTTACAAACAATATTCTATGTCAAAAGATGTTTCTTGAC
>CAJKZL010000131.1 GCA_905204385.1 uncultured Odoribacter sp.
AAACCGAAGAACAATTGTCGGCAGCCCGCCGCACCTACAATGCGGTTGTTACGGAATACAACAATGCAGTGATGAGCGTCCCTTCTAACATCATCGCTAATCTTTACAATTTCACAAAAAAAGAGGTGCTGACTATTCCGGAAGCAGAAAGAGCCACGCCTAACGTAAAAAACTTATTTCAATCCTAAGGATACGTCAGTCACCGCTATAGCAAGCAGACAAGCTTTCCGGAATCCGGAAAGGCGATCCACGATCTACAATGTCAACCATGGAACCCGATTTTGAAAACCTTAATAAAGACCTTGAACCCGCCATACAACAACTCGAAACTTATAGGATTGCACTGAAACAAAAAGGGACAAAAAACGGCTTATTCACCGCAGGCATCCTCTTCACCGTCGGTTGTTTGTTTTCGCTTTACGCCCAGGCAGGCCCCATCGGCATTGTGCTTTCGCTCTTGCTTGCCATCGGTACGTTAATTTATTGCATCGATGTTAAATCCCGGGAATTATCACTGTATTACAAAAACAACATCATATCGGCCATCGTCCGTCAACTTTGTGAAGAAGCATCGTTTACACCCGACCAGGGAATCCCTGAATCTACCTTCATGGCCAGCGGCCTGTTTTCCACTTCGCCCGACCGTTATCACAGCGAAGACCTCATTACCGGAAAAATCGGAAAAACCCTTTTTTCATGCTCTGAGATAGTTGCCGAAGAGAGAAAAGTGACGACAGACAATAAGGGACACCGGCATGAACACTGGGTGACTATTTTCAAAGGCTTTTTCTTTATAGCCGATTTCCAGAAAGACTTTGCAGGCCGTACGCTGATCTACCGTAATTCCTGGTTTAAACTACGTGCAGGATTACAAAGGGTTAAATTGGAAAATCCCGCATTTGAAAAAAATTTCGACACTTATTCCACGGATCAGGTAGAAGCCCGTTACATTCTATCTCCAGGCCTGATGGAAAAAATACTGGAACTGGACCGGAAATTTCCCGGTAAAATTATTCTCAGTTTTTACAAGTCGCAAGTAATCATTGCTATTCCGGAATCCGCAAATCATTTTGACGCCTGTATCTGGAAATCCCAGCTTCATCAGAATCACATTCAGCAAGAGTTTACCACTCTTTGTAAACTGACGGGAATTATAAAGGATTTATACCTAAACCTCAGAATCTGGTCCAAAGCCTAAACCGGAAAGTTCTTTGCTTTACCTCTCTAACTTTTCATAGTTTACCACGTATTAATCCACTCAATTTATACTTTATGTTTACAGACTTTATTTTTCTGATTTGCGGTTTCGTTATTCTGATCTATGGGGCTAATTTCCTGGTTGACGGCGGCGCAGCCCTGGCCCATCGATTAAAGGTTTCGGCTATGGTCATCGGGCTGACGATCGTTGCTTTCGGCACCTCCGCTCCGGAACTGGTGGTGAATATCGTTTCTTCCGCGGAAGGAAGCTCAGCCCTCGCTTTAGGAAATGTTTTGGGCAGTAATATATTCAATATTCTGGCCATATTGGGAGTTACTGCCCTGATTGCCCCTCTGGGAGTAAAAAAGACGACCACCTGGATTGAAATTCCCCTGGCAGTGTTCGCTGCCGTACTCTTATTGTTTTTGGTACAGGGCGAACCGTCAGGAATAATTACCCGGACCGAAGGGATTTGCCTACTGGGTTTATTTGCCATATTCCTGCTTTATACTTTTGCCCTGGCAAAATACGGAGGCGCCGGAGACGGAGAAGAAGTGAAAATTAAAAATCTCTCCGCCGGGAAATCGGTTTTATGGATCATACTAGGACTTATCGGACTCGTCGCAGGAGGACGCCTACTCGTCGACGGTGCTGTAAGCATTGCACAAAACCTGGGTATTTCCGAAAGGATCATCGGTTTGACCATCGTGTCTATCGGCACTTCTCTGCCGGAATTGGCAACCTCTGTCATCGCAGCAAGAAAGAAAAATACCGATATTGCCATCGGCAATGTGGTAGGTTCGAACTTATTCAACACTTTTCTGATTCTAGGGACTTCGGCCACCATTACACCGATAAAAACACCCTCAGGAAGTGTTATGGATCTCTTCGTCAATATTATCGCAACAGCCTTATTGTTTCTGTTCATTTTCACAGGAAAAGGCCGCAAGATCAATCGCTGGGAAGGGGGCATCTTGCTCGCGGTATATATCCTATATCTTATCCTTCTGATTCGTTAATGCCTTGAAATAAACATTCCAGTCGAAAAGGAAAAACAAATGCCGATGGAGAGTAAATCGATCGATGCACACCGTCTTCATAAAAAATTCGCTAACTTTGTCTATAATAAAATAATAACTTAATAAAAATTCGGGAAATGAAAAAAGGTTATATCGTTTTAATCGTTATTGCAGTTGTTCTTTTAGGCATATTTTTTTGGTTTAAAGGAACTTACAACGGCATGGTCAACATGCAGGAGAGAGTTGCCGCCCAGTGGTCGAATGTAGAAAACCAATATCAGCGCCGTTTGGACCTCATCCCCAATTTGGTGAATACGGTAAAGGGCTATGCCTCCCACGAGGAAAATACGCTTACGGATGTCGTAAATGCCCGCGCAAAAGCGACCCAGATGCAGATCAATGTAGACCAGTTGGATGAAAACAGCATCAGAAAATTAAATGCCGCACAGGGAGAGTTGTCTTCAGCACTCAGTCGTTTACTAGCGGTTTCGGAAAGTTATCCGGACCTGAAAGCCAATCAGAATTTTCTCGACCTGCAAGCTCAGCTGGAAGGCACAGAAAACCGCATCGCTGTGGAAAGACGCAAGTTCAACGATGTGGCCCGTACCTACAATGCCTATATCCGGCAATTTCCCAAAAATATCCTGGCCGGCATGTTCGGATTCACCCCCAAGCCCTATTTTGAGGCAAACGCAGGTGCCGAAAACGCTCCTAAAGTAGAATTTTAACGGTTTACTTTCAAGTCTTTACCAGTTATTTCTTAAGCTTATACACAATGAAACCCTCGGCATATTTCACACCGGAACAAAAAGCCGCCATGGTCAGCGCCATCCGGGAAGCAGAAAAAAACACATCCGGAGAAATCCGGGTACACATCGAAAATCATACTTCCAAAAACATTCTCGACCGGGCTGCCCAGGTTTTCGCAGAATTGAAAATGCATAAAACAGCTTTACGCAATGGAGTACTTATCTACGTGGCCCTCAAAGACCATCGACTGGCCATTCTGGGCGACGCGGGGATTAATGCAAAAGTACCTGAGAATTTCTGGGATCAGATTAAAAACCAAATGACCGACCGACTCAAGGCTGGAAACATCTGCGAAGGAATCTGTGAAGCCATATTAGCGTCGGGCCGGCAATTGAAAGCTTTTTTCCCTTATCAGCCGGACGACGTCAATGAACTATCCGACGAGGTTTCCTTTAATGACCGGTTATAGTCCAGATGCAATCCCTCGCATCGCGGACTTGTAACTTTCGCATGCCTGAGCCGTAATTTAGCCACATAGCAATCCATAAAACAATGAAGAATCTGTTTCTCATCCTATTCATGTTACTGCTCTGCCTCTCTGGGAGAGCCCAGGATTTACCGGAACCGATGAAGCCACAGCGGTTGGTGAACGATTTCACGGATATGTTCACTCCGGAACAACCCCGCACGCTGGAGCAAAAGTTACGTCATTTCAACGATACGACATCCACGCAAATCGCCGTCGTCACCGTACCTACGCTAGCGGGATACACGGCAAACGATTATGCTCAGCGGCTAGCGGAAAAATGGGGAATCGGACAAAAAGGAAAAGATAACGGCATCTTGCTTCTCGTCAAACCTAAACGCCAAAGGGAAAAAGGAGAAGTGGCCATTGCTGTGGGCTACGGCCTTGAGGGAGTGGTGCCGGACGCCATTGCCTCCAGGATTATCCGCAACGAAATCATCCCGGCTTTTCAGCAAGGCAATTACTATGAAGGAGTGAACAAGGGAACGAATGTACTGATGAAACTCGCCGGAGGTGAATTTACAGCCGGACAATATGCCAAACAAGGCAAACAGGATAACGGAATCTGGATCATCGTTCCTTTTCTGGTTGTATTTCTGGTTCCCCTGTTCATCCGTAAACGGAAAGGCTTTACTACAGGCAGTCATGGAAGCGGTGGGGTTCCTCCTATCTTTTTCGGCGGCTTCGGCAGCGGCAGGGGCAGCAGTTTCGGATCTTTCCGCGGCGGAAACGGGTCTTTCGGAGGCTTTGGAGGAGGAGGCTTCGGAGGCGGAGGAGCAAGCGGAAGTTGGTAACTGCAGCTTAAGCACATGGAGACAACTGATAACACCATATGTTCCTTGTTCAATCGACACCAGGAAAAGGGCATGGAATTGTTATTTACCAGATACTACAAACCTCTGGTGATATGGGCGATGTCTTTGCTGAAAAGCCTTCCGCAGGCAGAAGACCTGGTACAGGATTTCTTTATCGGACTTTGGGAAAAAGGACACAAGCACACTTTACAGCCTGAAACCCTGAAATCCTTTCTCTATACTTCTGTCCGGAACCTGGCGATCGATCGTATAAAAAAAAGAGATCCGCTCTTTCAGGCAACGCCCCTTTCTTTCCTGGATAAGCCTTGGGAAGAATACGACAATATGCGGGAGGAAATCCTGCTGATCATCAAAAAAGAAATTGCCAATCTGCCGGCACGTACCCGGGAGGTCATCAACTGCATTTATCTGAAAGGGATGTCCTATAAAGATACCGCTCGATCTCTCGGCGTTTCAGTCGCTACGGTAAATACCCTTTTAGTCCATGCCCTCAAAAAACTTCGGCAGATCAAATCGTTTGATTTTGACTTCCCATTGCTTTTTTTCTTCTATCCGCTCCGAATAAACCACCGTATAAAAAATATTTTTTAAGCCATTGTTTTTTAAGAGTTTATCAACACATTAAAAGAACTCTGCACATTTTTTCAAAAAAAATCGTCTTTTTCATTCAATGAAATCTAAGAATCACCAGTATTAATAGCAAAAAAAGGTGGTATGTTAAAAAAAGAAGAAATAGACGATCTCCTGTTATTATATCTGCTGCATGAATCCGATCCGCAAACAGCAAGACTTGTCGAAGCCTGGATTCAGGAAAAGCCGGAACATCTCGATTATTTCCTAAAATTCCGGTCTACTCATATCCGGCTTAGTCAGACCGTTCTGATCGATGCCGTCACAGGTGATTTTTCTGCTTGGCAAAAAAAGGCCAGGACCCGGCGAAGCATCCACCGCCTCAGCCGTGTAGCCGCCATGATTCTTCTCCTCCTGGGAATAGGATCGACCTTTTATTGGAAAAACAATTCCCCTCTTCCAGAAAGTTCACCTTTGGCTCATACGGTCATTCAGCCGGGATCTTCCCAGGCCATTCTACATCTTTCTTCGGGTCAATCCTATCGTTTAAAAGACAATGAACAAAAAATAAAAGAGAACGACGGAACAATGATTGCCTTTTCGACACGAGGTTCACTTCGTTATAGCCGTTCTTCCGGTCAAAGAAACGGGGAAGAACTCACTAACCGGCTGGAAATTCCAAGAGGAGGCGAGTTCCAACTGACCCTGGCAGACGGTACGCAGGTATGGCTCAATGCCGAAAGCGAATTGCAATACCCCCCCTCTTTTTCCGACAAAGAAAGAGTGGTACGACTGAAGGGAGAAGCTTATTTCAAAGTGGCTAAAAACAATCATCGTCCTTTTATCGTGCAAATAGATGAGATGGCTGTAAAAGTATATGGCACTCAATTCAATATCAGCACCCATGAGCAGAATAAAATCGAAACGGTACTGGTAGAGGGACAAGTAAGCATCATCTGCCGGAATCAGGAAAAAATGCTGAAACCTTCCCAAAAAGCAACTTTTATCCCCGAAAATGGCGAAATATTCATCGACGAAGTGGATGTCTTGCCCTATACGGCATGGAAAGACGGAAATTTCGTTTTTCACAACGAAGAACTGGGTTCCATCATGGATAAGCTTGCCCGATGGTATGATTTGAATGTCTTTTATGCCCGACCGGAAAAAAAAGGCATCTGTTTTACAGGTATTCTGGAAAGATATAGAAACGTTGATGAACTGTTTCATCATTTTGAAAAAATCTCCGACGTTCATTTCGTTATACACGATAAAACGGTGATCATCGAATAAAATAAACAACCGGGAAAGCACCACCTCTCCCGGTTGACATCAAGCAAAAAAGACAGCACGCATTTGCAATGGTTAGTTCTGTCTGATTGTTTTACCTCTAAATACAAATTTATGGAATGTAAACGAATCTTAGTCTATTTGGACACAAAAAGATTAAAAATTGTCAGAATCATGAAGTTATTCTCAATTTTTATGCTGGTATTCAACCTGGGAAGCTTTGCCACCGGATTTTCCCAGCAACAGTTGGTTACCCTCAACCTAAAAAATTGCAGCATCAACACTGTATTTCAGGAAATCTGGAAACAAACCGGATTGCGGTTTATTTACAATGAACAGGACATACAGAATTTGCCCCCTCTGGAAGTGAAGGTTCGCAAACAACAAGTGGATAAAGTATTGGACGATCTGTTTCGCAATACTCCTTATCGATATAGCCTTGAAAGCGATGTGATTTACGTCACTCCCCGTCCCGCCACTCCCCAAGAGCAGGAAATGGTGTGGATCAGAGGAACGGTAAAGGATAAAAAAGGGAATCCCCTCCCCGGCGTCACCGTATTTTTAGGCAACACCGACATCGGAACCTCTACAGATATTTATGGCAATTATCAACTCTCTCTTTTGAAAGGAGATCCTCTCGATATCACCTATTCTTTCATCGGTATGAAAAAAGTGATTTACACTTTTAACTGTGACCGGGATACTCGCCACGATGTTATCATGGAGGAAGACAATGTAGCTTTGCAGGATGTCGTCGTTATCGGTTACGGATCGAAATCCGAAAAAAACCTGACCAGTTCCGTATCTTCCATCAAGGCGAAGGACCTGGAGAAGTATGCAAACGGAGCCAGCACTTTCGACAACATGTTGGGAGGAGCGGTAAAAGGAGTATTGGTCAACCAAAGCTCGGGTGAACCGGGCGCCAAGGCTACCTTAAATATCCGGGGAATCACCTCACCCTTAAAGTCCAAAAACAACAACGAACCCTTATATGTTATCGACGGAGTTCCTTTTTTTGTCGAGCGAAGCTTCAACATGCTGAACCCCTTGTCCACACTTTCGCCTAACGACATCGAAAGCATAGATGTTTTGAAAGATGCCGCAGCGACAGCCATTTACGGTTCGCGAGGTGCAAACGGTGTGGTCATCATCAACACCAAAAACGGCCGCCGTAACGAACGAATGACCATCAGCCTGGGGTATTCTTTGAGTGTGGGCAATCAGATCAAGAAATTTACTCCGCTGAATACAGCCCAATTCAAAGACCTTCAGGAGATGATATCCAAAAATACCATCGACGCCATCAACTCCGGCCAATTGCGGGACGAAAGCATTATTAACGAACAAATCATGCCTGGATTAGATTATTTTGCCGACATCACCTACGATAACAACGGGAACATGATCTACGGCGGTCTGAAAGACGACGTTTTCGGCAGTGAAAACACCAACTGGATAGAGGAAACCAACAATAAAAATGCCCTCACTCATATGTACAGTCTGGGCATCCGGGGAGGAAGTGAAACCACCAATTATTACAGCAACAAGTCCAGAAGGAG
>CAJKZL010000132.1 GCA_905204385.1 uncultured Odoribacter sp.
GCCGGGCCAAGTGAGAAGATGCTACATCGCATATCGGTACTTGCTTCTGCTCCTGCGTAACCGTATCCAAAATGGTGACATATCTATTTATACTGGCGATAGACAGCATTTCTATAATTGCATCATTGTATTTCTGGGATGATATGTAGGGAAATAGCTTATCCTCATCATTATCATATCCATCATTATGGCGATCACATCGAATTTACCTTTCATATCAAGGTGCCCGGTGAGGAAACGATCAGGGAGGCGCATCGAAAAGCAACTCTGGTGGAAAACCGCATTAAAAAAGAGTTGAAGATCGAGGCGACCATCCATATTGAACCCCTTGAAATGTAACCTTTATCGGTCCGTATCGTTGTATGTCCTATATTGAAGTCCTGCTAAGAGCCTTCGGCTATTTGCGGATGTCTTCAAAATTTATTCCGTGATTAATTTATGGTTTTATACTTGTATATTACCAAAAAAAACTTACTTTTGCGAAAATTTTAAGGAAACGCTGAAAAAACGATATAGCTATGTATTGGACACTGGAACTTGCTTCAAAATTGGAAGATGCACCATGGCCTGCATCAAAAGATGAGTTAATTGATTATGCGATTCGTTCGGGAGCGCCTATGGAAGTAATTGAAAATCTTCAGGATATCGAAGATGATGAAGAAATTTTCGAGAGTATCGAAGATATCTGGCCCGATTATCCCAGTAAAGATGATTTTTTCTTCAATGAGGATGAGTATTGACGAAATATGCGTTTAAAGGCGCTGAAACAAGGAATTACGAAAGGGAAGACCACTGCGTCAGCAGTGGTCTTTCACGTTTTTTAATGGAGAAAATCTCTCTATGGACCTGGTTTTGCAAGATCTTCTATGTGTGCCCCAACTATTTTTTATCCTTAAACTTTCAACTATCGACCTTATTCTTATTTTCTGCAAATTCCGGCATAAGGGCAAGCATGGCATTTTTTTTCGTTTGTGGTTTGGCAAAAGGGAAGATCCGACAAAAAAATTTCTTCCAGTAATTCGATTAATTTCTGAGTAAATTCTTCCTGCACTTTCCTGAAATCCCCGATGTAATCCTTATCGCATTTCAGATGATAATCATAATCTTTCCCAAATAGTAATTTAGTGCTGTAAATGCCAGGAATCAAGGGTAACTGAGAGGGGTGGGTATGATCGAGCATCAGGCAGTAGAGCATGGTTTGGAAAGCTGCTTTATTGCGGGTGGGATTGAGCTTGTCGAAAACCGAGGCAATGGATTTGAAGCCGGTAGTGTCGGCGCCGGTTTTATAATCGATCACCCGGATGCCGGATTGCGTCTGGTCGACCCGATCGATAAAGCCGCCTACATATACTGTGGATACGGTGTCGTTGCTGAGGATTACCGGGACGAAAAAACGGTTTTCCATGGCAATGATCCGAAAAGGACTTATTTTTTTATCGTATCGCAGCATACCCTGGATGTATTTTTTGATAATATTCAGTACCAGTTCATTACTGCCACTATCTATCAGTTGCGAGATCCGTGCATCATAGACTTTTCGATAGGAAATGCGGATATGTTCTTCTATGAGTGCTTCATTCCGGAGGAGAGAATCTATCATCTCGGCGGTGATGTGCCCATCGGAGATAGTTGCGTATAGCGACTGCGAACATTCGTGAAAAATATTTCCCAGCAACCGATGATCCAGTTCCTCGGCAATTTCGTTTTTTTCCTGAATATCCGCCAGATATTTGAAGTAAAATTTCACCGGACAATCCATATAGGTGTTCAAGGCTGAGGGGGAAATGGCTTTTTCGCAGGATTGCCGGTATTTTTCCAATTGCTGGATGATCTCCCGGGAACGGCAGATGTTGATCTCCCGGTTTTTTTGTGTGGAGATCTGATTTTGAAAATTGCTTTCTACAATGGGAAGGCCCGATTCATATTTGATTTGATATAAAAAGCGGCTCATTTCTCCACCGTTCATTCCCTTAATACCTGAAGTGTAGAGGATTTTAATATTTTGAGAGCGCTGTAGTAACCGGTAGAAATAATAAGCGAACAGTCCGTCGCGGTGATCCGGAGTAGGCAGGCGGAATCCTAAACGCAGGTGATAAGGTATGAATGAAGAGGGAATGGTCGTTTTCGGCAATATGCCTTCGTTGGCTGACAAAATGATCAGATTTTTGAAGTCCAGCATACGGGTTTCCATCAGGCCCATTAGCTGCAAGCCTTCCAACGGTTCACCGCTGAAGGGAACGGTGAGGTTGTTTATGACTTTGCCGATCAGTTGCAAATAGAGTTTATTATCGGGAAATATCTTTTCTTCTGCGAAAGTATTGCGAAGATTTTGTATTTGCGTATAAACGGAGAAGATAAATTCCTTCTCGATAGGGTCGTTGCCTTCACCGGGAAGATGACTTAACAAGGTCAGTATCTGTAATAGATAATCGGGAATATCGGCCGGAGAGGTGGAGAAAATAGCTTGTGTTAAAGGATGAAATTGCAAGCTTTTCTCATTGATATATACAATGTTTTTTTGATTGATATAGTCTGTAATTTTGTAAATGTCTTCCGGGCATATCACTTTGATGAATTTGTGGTTGAGCAAGGCAATGACCGGTTTATAATAGTAGTAAATCGTTTCGCCTTCTGCTTTGGCATAATTTTTCAGATCGCACAATAAAGCGATAAAAGCGGCAACAGAGGTATTCCGGGTGGGGTAACCCATGGTGATGTTGATCTTATCGATATGTCCGGGAAGAGAGTGCATGGCCGGTATCAATAACAGTTCGTCGCATAGAACGACGGCAGTATCGCGGGGAGCATCTTCGGAATAATGCCGGGTGAGCCGGGCTAAAAGCTTAGCCTGACCGATAGAGGAAGGGACGGAGATATATTCGATTTGTTTTCCGTTATGTAAGAAATTGTTGAAATTACCGATATCCAGTTCGTTAGGGAACAGTTTCAGGTTTTCCCTTAAATACCGGCCTGCTTCCTGTTGCTCATTGGCCGTATAGTAAATATCGTAATCCCAGTAGAAAGAGGCGATGCCTAAATCGCGGTAGTAGGCAAAAATTTGCTTTTCGCAAAGATTCAAAGCATTAAATCCGGCTAAAAGTACATGTTCGGGGTGATTGAATTTCTCCAGATGTTCACAAAAATAGCGTTCATTCATTCCCTCATAGGCGAGTCCTTCTTCCAGCAGATGAGTCCGGAAGTCCACGTAAGTGGCATACAGTTTATCCCACACTTTCAGAAATTCCTCCTGTTCACGGCTATATTTTTCGGGATTAAAACTGTTCCAGAATTTACGGATAACCGCCATTTGTTCTTCTGTGAGATAGGAAAAATTATATTCCATTTGTTGCAAGGCGCTCAGGTTAGAGAACAGATCCCTGGCATCGGCCATATATTTGTCGATATCGTCGAAATCTCCCAACAGCATGTTTCCCCAAAAATAAAAATCTTCGAACTTTTCAGTAGATCCGGAGACACGGACATAAGCTTTATAGAGTTTGATAATCAGGGGGAGATTTTCTGCTTTCTTAAGTTTGGTATATTTTTCGATGTACTCTGAAAGAGTTAAGATTTCAGGCATCCACACCGGCTGGTCGATGAGCTTGGAGAGTTCTTCGGCCAGAAACAGCCCTGCCCGTTTGTTGGGGAAGATGATGGTCAACTGGCTGAATCGGGTATTGTATTTGCGGTAAATATCCTGAGCTACAAGTTGTAAAAACGAGGTCATACGGTAAATATTGAAATCAGGGAGAAAAAGTAAAAGTAAGTTTTTACTTCTTCTATTTTGTTACTATTTTTGTTGAACTCCGGATGAGGAGCAGGTGGATGCAAAAATACAATTTTTGATCGATAAATTTCTGTTTTACCGTTTTCGTGAAAGAATTATGATATTGAAAGAATTATTACAAAAAAATCGGAGTTTTCGCCGGTTTTATCAGGAGGAAAGGATTCCGGAGGAGACATTGAAGGAACTGGTGGGATTGGTTCGTTGGTGTGCTTCGGGGAGAAACGCTCAGCCGCTTTGCTATGCAATCGTTAACACGGCGGCGGAATGTGCCCGTGTATTTCCGTTATTGGCTTGGGCAGGTTATCTGAAGGACTGGGCGGGCCCGGAAGAGGGGGAACGGCCGGCTGCCTATCTGATCCAACTGTTGGATTGCCGGGTGGTGGAAAATTGTTTATGCGACGATGGCATTCAAATGCAGACTCTTTTGCTGGGGGCTGTGGACAAGGGATACGGTGGGTGTATCGTTAAGGCATTCAAAAACGATGCTTTACGGGAGCTTTTAGAATTGCCGGAGTACCTGAAAATATTGTATGTTCTGGCTTTGGGAAAACCTAAGGAACAAGTGGTGATCGAAGATATGCAAGGTGAAGATTTCAAATATTGGAGAGATGAGGCGGGAGTGCATCATGTTCCTAAGCGGCGAACGGAAAGTCTTATTTTCAAGAAATAAGCTTGTCGGGGTAAAGGAACTTGCATATATCCGGAAGGGAGAGTCTCAATGATTTGAATAGCGTATGAAAATTTTGTGTGCTGAGTACAATTCTAAAAATGAGTTTGTCATTATTCCGCTGGGAGACAATGTTTTACTTCGGAATAACGATGATTTTTATATTCCTGAATTTACCAAGGAATTGAGTTGTGTTCCTCAGTTGGTGGTGAGGATCTGTCGTTTGGGAAAAAGCGTGGGCGCACGTTTTGCCGATCGTTACTATGAGGAAATTGGCGTAGGCTTGCGTTTGTTTGCCGATGATTTTGAAAACTGTTTACGGAATGGGAACTTATCGCCCGTATTGGCTTCGGCTTACGATAATAGCGCGGCCATCAGCCGGTTAACGGTTAAGATGAAGGGAGAAGGGGGAAACTATGAATTGAAGGTGAACGGAAAACCGGTATTTGCTTCTGAGGAAAAAGAAATGCCTGTTCCGATCGAGGAGTTGATAGCAGAAGCTTCCCGGTATTACACCCTTAAGATCGGAGATTTCCTTTTTTGCGGTAGCCCTTATCGTTATCAGGGATTACAGGTGAACGACCGCTTGCAGATGAGCCTGAACGGCGTGGAATTAATGAACTTTAAATTGAAATAGTAAATTGGATTTAAAATGTGAGTTATGAGAAAAAGTCTAAGTATTTTTTTATTGTGCCTGTTGTCTTTAGCAGGCCGTAGTCAGGAAAATTATGTGCCTGCTCCTGAAAACCTGGAAGCGAGAAAAGAGTTTCAGGATAATAAGTTCGGCATCTTTTTACATTGGGGAATATATAGTATGTTGGCTCAGGGAGAATGGGTCATGACGAATCAGAACTTGAATCACTTGGAATACAGAAAACTGGCCTCCGGATTTTATCCTTCCAAGTTTAATGCTGCCGAATGGGTGGCTGCAATAAAGGCTTCGGGAGCTAAGTATATTTGTTTCACCAGTCGTCATCACGATGGTTTTTCCATGTGGGATACGAAATTTTCGGATTATAATATTGTCAAAGCCACTCCTTTTCAACGCGATGTTTTGAAGGAATTGTCGGAAGAATGTAAAAAGCAGGGAATAAAATTGCATCTTTATTATTCGCATCTGGATTGGGATCGCGACGATTATTACCCGTTGGGACGGACCGGTCGCGGAACCGGCCGTACGACCCATGGAGAATGGAAGACTTATTATCAGTTTATGAATAATCAACTGACCGAGTTGATTACCAATTACGATCCTTCCGTCATCTGGTTCGACGGCTGGTGGGATCAGGATCAGAACCCCGAATTTGATTGGCAGTTGCCTGAACAATATGCCATGATTCATAAGTTGAAGCCTTCTCTTCTGATCGGAAATAATCATCATCAAATTCCTTTTGCGGGAGAAGATATTCAGATTTTCGAGCGTGATCTGCCGGGAGAGAACAAAGCCGGATTGTCAGGACAAAATATCAGTCCGCTGCCATTGGAAACCTGTCAGACCATGAATGGAATGTGGGGATATAAGATTGTCGATCAAAACTATAAATCTGTCAAAAAGTTGGTACAGTATCTGGTGGAAGCTGCCGGAAGAAATGCCAATTTGTTGATGAATATCGGACCGCAGCCCAATGGTGAACTGCCTGCCGTTGCCATAGACCGTTTAAAAGCCATAGGCGATTGGATGAATGTTTATGGTGAAACAATCTATGGTTCCCGTGGTGGAGACGTAACCCCGAGGGACTGGGGAGTGACTACGCGTAAAGGGAATAAACTTTATGTACATATTCTGAATCTGAAGGACAAGGGGTTGTTTTTACCTTTGACAACGGCTAAAGTAAAGAATGCCGTTGTGTTTAAAGACAAGAAACCCGTTAAATTCCGTCAGGATAAGAATGGGGTGTTGCTGGAGTTGGCAGAAGATCCGTCGGCGGATATCGATTATGTGGTTGAATTGACGTTAAAAGATTGATATAACTACTGAAATCAGTGTGTGCCGGAAGACCGTACCGATCCTCGATCGGTACAGGTTTCCGGGATTCACTGATTTCTGAATTTTAGGAAGATGGACCGAAAGAGTTTTAAAATAGAGATATGTGCCAATTCTGCCGAGAGTGTAAAGGCGGCGATAGCTGCAGGAGCAGATCGCATAGAACTTTGTGCCGGCATGCCCGAAGGGGGAACGACTCCTTCCTATGGAGAGATGTCTGTAGTCCGGGAATTGTTGCCTACGGGTATGCATGTCATCATCCGTCCGCGGGGAGGGGATTTTTTATATAGCGAGGAAGAATGTGAAGTCATGTTCAGGGATATCGAAATGGCACATAAGATCGGGGTGGATGGCATTGTGATAGGGTGTTTGACGGCAGATGGCAGCATCGACGAGGATAAAATGCGGGGGCTGATGGCTGCTGCCGGGAAGATGTCGGTTACTTTTCACCGGGCATTCGACATGTGCAGCGATCCGTTTGCAGCGATGGAAAAGATTGAAGAGTTGGGTTGTGACCGTATACTGACTTCCGGACAAAAAAGTACGGCCGAAGAGGGGATTCCCTTGTTGAAAGAATTGGCAGCCCGTTCCAGGAGAGTGCTTATTATGCCGGGATGCGGGATAAATGCCGGTAATATCCGTAAAATTGCCGGGCAGACCGGAGCCCGGGAATTTCATCTCTCTGCACGGATTCAGGTAGAGGGCAAGATGGTATACCGGAATCCCCTGGTATCTATGGGGGGAACGGTACAAATTGCCGAATACGGCCGGGAAATGACGAGTACGGAAAAAGTGAAGGAGGCTATCCGGGCTCTGGAGAAATAAATCGGGGTTTCTCAGGAGAAAATTGTAAATCTGCTGGGGAAGTGAACGATAAAGGATTTTATTCAGCAGGAAGTTTAACCGAAAGCTAATCGAAAATGAAGCTATAAAATACTGGAAAATAGCTATTAGAGAAAGTCCGCCGACCATATTCCGGCGGACTTTTTTTGTTCTGCTTAATGCTTTATTATTATCCTGATAATTGCCGAAAATGCATTATTTATTTTTTTTCTAAGTTTCTGGACTTTTCAACTGTTTTGAAATTGTAGTATATTTTATAACTTTGTCAAAAAGAGGTTGTGCTAGATTAATATAAATTAAAATCTGTATTTGATTCGGGAAATATTGGTCCTATATGGTTATCTTATTTAATTATTTGCAGGCGAAATGGGATATCTGGGACTTCCTGAATAGAAATAGCAGTGGTATGTTGCTTGATTATGAGAATAGAGAAA
>CAJKZL010000133.1 GCA_905204385.1 uncultured Odoribacter sp.
ATTTACGTGTACGTACGGTTGCCAATAAGTCAAAGATGAAGGTGGCTATCATTCAGGCTATCGACCGTAAAGTGGCGTTAGATGATATCGCTCTTTCCAAAGGAATTGAGTTCGGCGAATTGCTGGATGAAGTGGAAGCGATTGTTTATTCGGGAACGAAAATCAATATCGACTATTTCCTGCACGAGATTATGGACGACGAGCATATCGACGATATTTTTGACTACTTCAAGGAGAGTGAAAGCGATAGTCTCGAAGATGCCATTGAGGAGTTTGGTATGGAGTATAGCGAAGAAGAAATTCGTTTGATACGTATCAAGTTCCTTTCAGAGATGGGAAATTAAAAGCCGAGAAATAATAGTAAAAAAGCGACATTCCGATAATCGGTTGTCGCTTTTTTATTTTAGCTTTTGGGGTGATAAATAATTTAAAAATCTTCATGTATAGATAATAGCTTGCCGAAAAATAATTATCTTTGCATGCAATAAAATTCTAATGAACCCCATTATGTCATTTGTTGCAGAAAAAGTGGTGATGGACGGATTAACTTTTGACGATGTTTTGTTAATCCCCGCTTACTCCGAAGTCCTTCCTCGTAATGTCGAGTTGTCGACGCAGTTTTCACGCAATATCCGATTAAATATTCCATTAGTTTCGGCAGCCATGGATACGGTAACCGAGGCGCAATTGGCTATTGCTATCGCTCGTGAAGGAGGAATTGGAGTCATTCATAAAAATATGAGTATCGAGGCTCAGGCCCGTCAAGTTCATGCTGTTAAACGAGCTGAGAATGGAATGATTTATGACCCTGTGACAATCAAGTGTGGGGCGACGGTGTGCGAAGCGGGGTCTATGATGAGTGAATACCATATAGGAGGGATTCCCGTAGTGGACGATAAAAATCTTTTGGTGGGTATTGTAACGAATCGGGACTTGCGTTTTGAACGCGATTTGGAAAGATTGGTAGACGAGGTAATGACCAAAGACAATTTGGTGACGACTTCACAATCCACCGATTTGCAACAGGCTGCGGATATTCTTCAAAGGCACAAGATAGAGAAGCTCCCGGTTGTCGATAAAGACGGCCATTTGGTAGGGTTGGTTACTTATAAGGATATAACGAAAGCCAAAGATAAACCGTTTGCTTGTAAAGATAAATTAGGTCGGCTGCGTGTGGCTGCGGGGGTCGGTGTTACAGCCGATTCGATGACTCGTGTGGATGCGTTGGTAGAAGCCGGAGTCGATGCTATCGTTATAGATACGGCGCATGGACATTCTAAGGGCGTAATCGGTGTATTGAAAGATATAAAAGCAAAATATCCAGATATCGATGTCGTTGTGGGAAATATTGCGACGGGTGAAGCCGCTAAATTTTTGGTGGAAGCCGGAGCCGACGCCTTGGTGGCGGGAAGCTTTGTTTTCAACTCCCCCGATCCCGCAAAGACGATAAAAGAACTGAAGGCTCTGTAATTTTGTAATCCTAAAACCATGCCGGATACTATTATTAAAATGACGGGAGGCGTAATCCGTCAACAAAAAAACACCATCCTCAAAGAGGTAAATATCGAGATCCAGAATGGCGAATTTGTATATCTGATCGGGAAAGTAGGAAGTGGAAAAAGTTCGTTCCTGAAAACCCTTTATGCCGAACTACCCCTGGAATATGGGAGTGCTGAAGTTGCCGGCTACCAACTGAAAAAGATTAAGAAATCGCAGATTCCTCTGCTTCGTCGTAAATGTGGCATCGTCTTTCAGGATTTCAAGTTGCTGACGGACCGGAATGTCTACAAAAATCTGGAATTCGTGCTGAAGGCAACCGGTTGGAAAAACAAAAAAGCGATTCAGGAAAGAATCGATACAGTATTAACCAAGGTAGGCATGCCCGACAAAAAAAACCAGATGCCCCACCAGCTTTCGGGTGGCGAACAGCAACGTATAGTACTGGCACGAGCATTGCTTAATGCTCCTCCCCTACTCTTAGCGGATGAGCCTACAGGAAACATCGACCCGGAAACCTCTTACCGGCTGATCGAACTTTTAAAAGAAATTTGCGACACGGGAAAAACTATCATCATCGCCACTCACCAATACGACCTGATCGAAAAATATCCAGGAAGGGTATTTTGCTGTGAAGACGGAAGACTCTACGAAAAGATTCCGGGAGAAAAAATCGAAAGCTGCCAGTGCGACGAAGTAACCGTTACCTTGCCCGAAGTCCCTGAAAATATTCCCGGGATCCTCCCCGAAGAAGAAACTCCGGAAATATCCGACAACAATTCGACAAGAACAGAAACAGTTCTTTCTGAAACGAAGGAAATGGACTTTCCCGAGACGCTTGGCGAAAATGAGGCCCAGGAAGAAGTCGCCGTTTCTGAAGTTCTACGGGAAGAAATAGACTTACCGGAAAAAAGCGAAGCAGAGAAAGAAGATCTCTCCTCTTTGATCGGTAAACTGGACTACCCCGATATAGCCGCCTTCGACTATGAAATCGACCGATTATCGGAAAATGAGTCACTACAGGATAAAAATCCCCAGGCAGGCGAGCAAGCTTTTGCAAAGGGAGAAGAGGAACGGCCAACCGGAGTAACCTCGGAGAAAGCTGAACAACCAAAGAAAGCTACTGATGGTGAACCGGCAACACCCAAAACGAATCCTCCCATTATGGATCTCGAATTTATCGATTAGAAATCTCATTTCTAGGTCGGGGGCGGCTATCACCACTGCTTCTTCGAAACCTTTGTCTTACTGAAAAAAAGGCTGTCTAACCATAAAAAGTTATTCAGCCTTTTTTAATGTTCGTGAGTTTTTTGTTTTACAATATTTTTATGCGGTCCTCCGCTTTCTATAATAGGTAATGATAGCCCTGTACATACTGACCCGTGACATATATCCTACACCGGATTTACGTTCTTCTTCCCGGATGTAGAGATATGAAAGCAAGTCGCTTACTAAAGCCGGGAGACTTAAAATTGTAGACACAGGCCGTGTACGACCGTGCTACAAGGGTATGGATTAAATTCAGACGGAATCACAGCCTTTTCCGGAAACTTTGTATTATTTTTGCCGGAAGCGTGTCAATCCCTTACCGATAATTCAATAAAAACGACGATGGAGTGTGGAAAATACATGAACAGAAAGGCCTATAAAATGACATTGGGCCTGTTATATCTTCTCAGTTTAATCGCACTCGAACTATGGTTTTTGTACGCGTGCGGCATTCTTCACGGAGGGATGGGCCTGGAGGGGACGGATGCCATCGTAATCCCCTTATTGCCCCTGTGGCTGGCTTCCGGAGTGACCGCACTGGTATGGATATTTCTGCGGCTGGCCGTCGCGGTGGAGCCTCTCACCGATGAAGACCGCCGCCGTCCGATGCTTCAGCGGTTGAGTTATCTGCAACTTTTCGCTTGCTCGGGAACGCTTGTCGGAATCATGTGGGGCGCCTCCTTCTTGCTGATAAAGTACCAGGCAGTGGAAAGAATAGAGAGTTCGGCCTGAGACGTCGCTTGCATCTTCGCAAGCCATTTCCTGACTACCGCGCTTGCCGCCGCTTTCCTTTACGCCGGGGCACATATCCGGCAGGTCGTAGTGACTTTGTTTTGTTGCCTGCTTTTTCTCCTGACCATCGCCGCCAATTCCATCGTGATCAATACGGCTTATTACATGAATAATCCCGGGCAGTTAGACTTCCAACGGGAACAATACTACAGAGAGCACGGCATCGTACAGGCCCCGGCGGAAACACAGGAGCCAACCGAGGGGGAGGAAGAGGAGGCAGACCGATGGACGACTTATGCAGCAAGCGCTCTGGTGCATTATTGCTATGAATACGGAGAGGATAGCGACACCACCCCCTGCTTCGCCGACCGGCTGTTGGCGGATTACGGTTTCCTCCTGAGGGAAAGGCCCGACGAGGATTATGCCGACAGAGGTTACTCCTGGCTGGACGGGAAAGAATGGATCGGGGGCAGCGACTATTACTATCTCTACAAGCTGGTCTCCCTGATTCTGGGGGAAGGCTCGGAACAGGATGAGGAGGAGGTGTACAGAGCCGTCAGTGAGGAGGTCTTACCGGGCGTATGGGAAGGATTAAACGCCAGGAATTTATATCCCTCCTCCCGGCTCGAATCGCTGGTCAATCTTCTGGACTATGCCTATCACGACCTGCAATCGCCCGGGGACGAAAAACTGGAAACGCTTTATTATCTGATGTCTGTCCAGCAAATAGATACCATAGCAGGGAATGCGCTGCTCCCTTATTTCGGCCAGCCGTATGCCATGCTGCACAGCGGTTTCGACGATTCGCACGTCCTGTGGGCCTATTCTTTCTGGGCAAGGCGCTGGCATGATGGACATATAGGACTTTGCCGCAAGCTGCTGGACAAAGTGTTGGAAGAGTATCCGAACCGCAGCTGCACAGCGGAACGGATGAAGACAACGGACCGGTACTACCGGAAGAAAAGCCTGGAAAACAAGCTCACCGCCGCAGACGTCCTGCGCGAGATAGAAAACGCCTTTGGCGATGTCCCGCGCCCCGACCCGCAACTCCCGCTGATGGACCCGATGGAAGAATCGGACTCGCTCAGAGCCTTAGGCGAAAAATACAACCGCTACACCTGGCAGAAACTGCCTGCTAAAATCATCCACAACGGTACGGAGGTACTCTGGCATTTCATTCCTCGGGGATTCCACTACTATCTCCCGGCATTTCTCACCGAAGCCGTACGGAATGACCGTCCGGAAAAGGGATTGGATACGCTCTTGATTGAAATTCTCACATACGTACATACGGAACCCGAAGTGAGGTATGTGCGTTTCAGCCTCTTCTCTGACGAACAGGGAAGGGCTATCCACCATTTCCTCCAATGGATGGCCTTCACGCGCCGCGATGACGAATCCGGCCCTTGCGCCGCCGCGTCGTTATTGCGGCAGGCAGACGAAAGCTGGTGGATGGGGTATGAATAAGACAATATTAGCAGTCGGTTTTACTTAAATTTCAGATAGAAAATGAAGATAAAAAATATACTGTCGGCAGTCTGCCTCTTACTTTTCGCTACCTGCATATGGGCACAGAAAAGTATCAGTTCCGAATCTGTGGCCATCGAAAACAAAGACGATATATCTACTTTCTGGAAAAAGAGCAAAAACGGGAAGAAACTCAGCCTGCTCAACGGGGAGTATCATATCCAATACGTTGATTTTTATATCAGCGGAAACATCAAAAAAGGGCTGCCGCTGGGCGCCTTGCAATATTACACGACAGAAAACGGGACCCTTATCGCAGCCTATAAATTCGATGCCCGGGGGCTGAAACACGGGCAGCAACGCCTCTTTTATGCCGGCGGAGGGCGCAAGTCAGCCTTTACATCCGTCCACGGTAAAATGGAAAGAACTTATGAAGAATGGCACGAGAACGGGAACCGCAAGCTCACGGCGGAAATGAAGGGCGGGGAATACGACGGACTGGCCACCGCCTGGAACGAACAGGGAGAGATTTTGTCGGAATGGCGGTATGCAAACGGCCTCCGCAACGGTAAATGCCTCACCTGGATATACGGTAACGACGTCACGAACCTGAACGAAGAATATTACAAGGACGGACAGCCGACGGACACCACCCGCTTTTACCGCCTGGAAAGCGATGGCGGAAGAACGCTTCAATCCCTCACCATACGCGGTGAGGACAACGCGCTGTTAAAGTTCGAATCGTTCGAAGGCGATACCCATTCCTGCATGGAATACAAAGAAGACAACCGCCGTCTGTGGACGCAGTATGTACGGGGACAGTTATCGGCCAAGGCAGCATACGAAGGCGATGTCCTGGACGGAGAGTGTGTCATGTATTACCCGGGAACTTCCCGTATCTGGAAAACCACAAAGTATGACAAAGGCAAACTGATTTATCAGGAAGAATATTCCCCGGACGGAACGCGGATAACGACCGGAATCCCTGAACAAAAACAGTAATATTTTCAGGTAAATCTGGAGTAAACAAACGTTTAATATTGCTTACCTTCTTTAAAGTTGCAGACTGCCCTTTTTTTCTTCGTACGCTGTCCAACCGCGGAACGACTCGGCAGAACTATTGCTTCCCACTGCCGGGAAAAGCCTTTCCTAACCATTTGCGCACCGGTTCATCATATAATTTCAGACAAGCATAGGCCATCATCACGCAGAAAAGAGCTACGAGCAAAGTGGAAGGCCACACCTCTGTCCAGGCCAATTGTCGGGGAGTGACCCAATTCCAATAAAGATAAATAATAGGATAATGCGTAATGTAAAGCGGATAGGAAACATCCCCCAAGAAACGGCATCCTTTGGAAAAAAGACTGCCGGTAAGCTGTCCGCCGGCACCACAAGCCACAATGAGCGGAAAAACAACGATCACGCAAAAGGCTTCATACAATCCGTTCCACCAAAGGTGTTCCGTTCCCCCTAATCTGGGAAATGCCAGCGCCAACAGCAACAACAGACTGCACCATTCAAAGGCATATTTGACCGTTATCCTAAAATTCAGCCGCGACATAAGCAAGCCCATAAAAAAAGGATACATCAAACGGGTAAAACCAACCCTCAGTTGGGGAGCATCCAGCTTCCATCCACCAGCCAGAGATCCGATCGGATTGGTAACGGCATAATGAAGCAATGCTCCACCGGCAAGGATTACGAGCAGAGCCAGCAAAGTCCTTGAAAACCTCCTGATGACCAAAGCATACAGGATATTAGCGATATACTCAAAAAAAAGCGACCAGGCAGGTCCATTCAAGGGATGCATTTCTCCCCATCCCCGGATATCCATGGACACCGGCACAGGCAATAAAGTGCTGCCTATCACGAAGATCAACATCAGCTTCCACACCGATACCTGACCGATGTTCGGAAACATGGCTTCGCTCCCGAAAAAGAAACACACCGCACCGATAAACATCCCCATAACCACCATAGGCTGCAAGCGTATCAGCCGGCGACGGAAAAAATCTTTCAAGGACATTCTACCCCATCGGTCGTCATAGGCATAGCCGATCACAAAACCCGACAAAACAAAGAAAAAATCCACAGCCAGATATCCGTGATTGATAATCTGTTCAGCCGGTCCGGAAGCATGAGCCTCGAAAAGATGAAACAACACAACCAATACTGCTGCAACACCCCGCAATCCATCCAATATTTGATAATGAGGTTTTGTCGTCAAAACCGAAGCCTGAGTTGTCATAATTTATTTTATTAGCATTACACCCTATAATTTTTCAATTCTCTTTCTTCGTTCATTTTCGCCCCGCTCAATCTTCCGGCATCAAACGTACTTCCGTATCGCCGATCTCTATCAAGCCCTGCTTCATAAGTGTCCCCAATGCTTTTTTAAAGTTTTTCTTGCTACATCCGAACACCCGGTAAATTTCTTCCGGATCGCTTTTATCGGACAGATCAAGAATCCCGCCGTAATCCTTCAATTTCTCCAAAATCAGGCCTGCCAGTCCCTCTATTTTGGCAAACCCCAGCGGCTGCAAAGAAACGTCAATTTTTTCGTCTTCTCTCACCGTTTTGATATATCCTTTCAACTTCCGGCCTATTTTCAAAGGTTGGAACACTTCATTATCGTATATTAAGCCCCAATGCAAATTATTCACTATAACTGCATATCCTAAATCTGTTTTACGTGCTATCAGCAAGTCGACTTCCTGACCCGGTACATAATCCGGAAAAACCTGATCCA
>CAJKZL010000134.1 GCA_905204385.1 uncultured Odoribacter sp.
TGGGATTTATATGCGCAGGGATATCCTGTCAACCTGCTAGAATGTTTAGAGGACCTGGCTGGTTCGGCAAAGTGCCGCACTGAAGCCACCGAGCTTCTGAGCTTTTTACGAAAGTATAATGCGAATGCAAAAAAGAAAGTCCGTATCGCCGGAATCGACCGTAATTTTACGCTAAGGTATCTCCCTTTGGCTTATGATTATTTTTATGAGATGTACCGGCAGGATAAGAATGAAACTGTTTATAAGCTCCTAGAAACCAATATGATTCCTGATTTGTTGCTGCCTGTGATGGTTGATACTACAATTATTCGAAGCATCGGAGAATTTGAATACCGATGGTTCAAGCAGTTGTATTGGCTATGGCTGATGGAACGGCATATCCCTGGCGTACAGGAAAACGGGACCATGAATTACCGGGATTATATCATGTGGCGGCATGTTTTTTACGCGATAAAATCGGTGGATCTTCAGGAGAACGAATGCGCAGTGGTGACAGGGCACTGGCTACATCTGAACAAATGGAATGCTTGTAGTACTCCTACCCGTTCCCTGGGATATTATCTTGCTGAAAGCTATGGGGAAAACTACTGTTCGATAGGCTTGCTCGGGGGAGGAGGAAATTATTGTACGTACAATACTGATTTGAAAAGGCTGGACTGTAGCTGTATTTTGCTTCCTGCGATAGACGGTTCGCTGGAACAGGCTTCTCTGGAGATGAATATACCCTATTTTTATTATCCTTCCTCTCGGTTGCCGGATACCCCGGTGGATATAAGGAAAGCTCCTATGGGGCATAAAAATCAATGCTACAAGGCCTACAACCTTCCGAAACGGATGGATGGCTTTATCTTTGTCCGGGATTCTGAATCGAGTCGTATTCCCGATAATCAGCTTGCTTTGCAGTCTGGATATGAATTGTTGGAGTGGCGGCTGATACGTATGATGAAAAGGAATAAGGAGTTAGGGATTGTGGTAAAGAAAGATGAATAAATAGGGGGATTATCATGTTGAATACATATCGATACGATTTGGAAACAATCACCCGGGTGATGTTCGGTCTTGAGATGCCGTCTGATTACAAAGTGTGGATATATGTTGTACAAGGAGTGATTGTGGCACCGATTTTAGAAGAAGCCTTATTCCGGGGAATTATTCAGGAATATCTCAGTTGAACGAACGGGTGGTTGGTTTCCATTGTTTTTACAGCTATCTTGTTTAGTTTATCCCATCTTTCGATACAAAAACTATTATCGACTTTTACCGGTGGTTTGTTGATGGGAGGCTTGTATTACCGGACCCAATCGCTGGTGTGTGCTATAATTGCCCATTCCGTGCTGAATGTGATATTTACCTTCGTTCAGCTTTGAAATTCGATTTGATATGTTAGATGAAATTTGTAAATTTACACAATAGCAATAAATGTGTCGCGTATGGTTGATTTACAGATTATACAAAGCAAAATATATGAAATCCGGGGACAAAGGGTGATGCTCGACCGAGATTTGGCAGAATTACAGGTGAAAAATAAAGAGCATTTAAAGAAAGAGCGTCCGAGGATCGGTTTTATCAGACCGGGGGATTGGGGTGGATAAGTGGTATATTTGATAAATAATCAAGGATATAATTTAGGAAAAGGATGGTTTTTTATATGAGGTGTATAAATTTGGAAGTGTGCCATAGGATAGATTTGTAAGTTATATATAGTATGATATTAAATAACAATGACACAAAAAGAAGCTATAAAAATCTTTGAAGAAAAAAAAGTCCGTGCAATCTGGGATAGCGACAAAGAAGAATGGTATTTTTCAGTTGTGGATGTCGTTGCAGTGCTGACTGATAGCGCAAACCCTACTGATTATTTGAAGAAAATGCGCAAACGTGATTCTGAATTAGCCTCGTTCCTGGGGACAAATTGTCCCCAGATAGTTATGGTGACCGAAACTGGAAAACGAAGAAAAACCCTCGCTGCGGATACAAAAGCCCTGTTTCGGATTATCCAATCCATTCCATCTCCTAAAGCTGAACCATTTAAATTATGGATGGCTGAAGTTGCCAAAGAACGGTTGGAGCAGATGCAGAACCCGGAATTATCAATTGAACAGGCAATGCTTGATTATAGACGTTTGGGGTATTCCAACAACTGGATCAACCAGCGTTTGAAAAGTATTGAGGTACGAAAAGATTTGACAGACGAATGGAAGAGAAGGGGTTTAAAAGAAGGTGTACAATTTGCTACCCTCACAGATATTATAACTCAGGCATGGGCAAGTATGACAACCAAGGAATTAAAATTAGCAGGGTGAAAGAACATCACATCACGATTTGTAATCTCAGGTTGGGGTTGCTTCCGGTATATATTTCCCTGACCTGGGATCTTTATTTAAAGTTTGACGCGTCAGCCCTGAACAAGCAGGCGGGGAATTTGGAGTATCGGGAAGTTTTTTATAGTTTTAACGTGCGTAAGCGGCTATATGGGGGAGCTGCGTAAATGGATAAGATTTAGGTATGGATTTTTATGTCAGTTTAGGAAAAACAAAGGCGGGGCCTTATTCGATAGAGACCATGAAGGAAAAAGGCTATTGGACTCCTGATGCCTTGGTCAGAAGTGAAAACGGGACGGAATGGAAGCGGGTGGCCGATTTATCGGAAAGTGAATGGATGGATGCTCCGGTCCCGGAGGAAAAAGCGGAAAAGCGGCGGCCCGATTTTCCCGAAGCGATCACTATTCATGAGGAGCGGGCGTTATTTTTAGCGTTTCCTATATTGATGCTGGCTTATTGGTTTCAGGGAAAAGCGGAAAAGTGTTATAGAAGAGGGGAGTACGATTTAATGGAAAGCTACGTGGAGAAGGTACATGTGTGCAAGGTGGTGGCCATTGCCTGGATTTGCCTGCTGGTTATGGGAATGGCCATTTATTATAAAATGAACCATCTGGCCTGAAAGAGGGGGGAGAACAAAAATTTTTATCATTTACTTTTTACTTTTTACTTTTTACCTTATCTTTGCCGTCCAATTTCGAGTTAGTTTAACGCATTATAAATCAATCCACTTTGAAAGGGGGTGCTTTTATTCCAGAGAAGTAAAAAGGAGTAAATACGAATGGATAATCCCGGAAACGTCGCGGTCGACGGGGCTTTGAACAGGGTTCAGAGTGGATGAGATATGCGGAAATTAAACCATAAAAAATTAAATATCATGATTATTGTACCTTTAAAAGAAGGCGAAAATATCGAAAGAGCCTTAAAGAAATTCAAGAGAAAATTCGAAAAAACCGGTGTTGTAAAAGAATTGAGAGATCGTCAGGCTTTCACCAAGCCCTCGGTACGCAACCGGGCTCAGCGCATTAAGGCTGTGTACAAGCAGAGTTTGCAGCAGGCCGAAGAATAAGGGCGGCGGATGCTGAACGATGCCGGCTGAGGGGCGGAAAGAGGTGAAGGAAAATACGCGGAGCATCGGGCATAAATCGTTACCTGTAAATTAAATTCCTCCGGGGCTTGTTTTTTCCGGAGGAATATGTTAAATTGGATGCGTTAAAGAAGGTTGAGTATGGAGTTCGGTTCATTCCTGGAGTATCTGAAAAACGTAAAGCGTTATTCGGCGCTTACTTTGAAGGCTTATGAAGAGGATTTGAACCAATTTGCCGGGTTCTGTGAAAAGGTTGAATCGATCCACGGTTGGGAAGAAGTCACCACCGGGATGGTGCGGCGTTTCGAAGTCGGGCTGATGACCGGCAGGTTGCAGTTCGAGAGGGAGGGTAAGCCGTACAGTCCGCGGCCGATGACGGCGAAAACGGTGAGGCGGAAATTGAGCGCATTGCGCACTTTCTTCCGTCACGAAATGCGGGAGGGAAGACTGACCGAAGATCCCACGGAAGCGGTGGTGGCCCCTAAGATAGGAAGCCGTTTGCCGGTGTTCGTGCCCGGTTATCAAATGGACGGGTTGCTGGATGACAGGGAGGATGCAGAAAACGATTTTAAGGCTTACCGGGATCTGATGATCCTGATGATGGCTTATTATACGGGAATGCGCCGTTCCGAGCTGGTGGCCCTGACGTTGGACGATCTGGACATGGCAGGCAAGGTGATCCGCATCACCGGAAAGGGAGATAAGCAGCGGATCGTGCCGATGCTGGACGAACTGGCGGAAGAGGTGGCGCGCTACCTGCAAGCGAGGGAAGAACATCTGCAAGGTAAAAAGCATGCCGTTTTTTTCATCACGGATGCGGGAGATCCCGCCAATGAGAAGTACATCTACAGGCATGTCAAACAAAGCCTCGGACGGGTGACTTCGCTGGCCAAGAGAAGCCCCCACGTTTTGCGGCATTCGTTTGCAACGGCCTTGCTGAACAACGGAGCTTGTATCGAGGCGATCCGCGAGTTGTTGGGACATTCCAATTTAGCCGCTACGCAGATCTATACTCATAATTCTTTCGAGAGTTTGAAACGGGTTTATAACCAGGCTCATCCCCGGGCTTAAAATTAAAGGAGGAAACGTTATGGAAATTAAAATTAATGCTGTCGGTTTTTCCGCAAGTGCGCAGTTAGAAGAATTTATCCAGAAAAAATTCTCGAAACTGGAAAAATATCATGACGGAATTGTCGGTACCGATGTTGTCCTGAAGCTGGAAAAAGACGATCATCTTGAAAATAAAGTGGTGGAAGTGACGGTGGCCATCAAGGGGCAGGATGTTTTCGCAAAGAAGAATGCGAAGAAGTTCGAAGAAGCTGTCGATGAGCTTTACGATGTGCTGAAGCGTCAGTTGGTTAAAATCAAAGAGAAAGAAAGAGAGTGTTGAGAAAAGGATAGAAAATAATTTTGCGAAACAAAATTAATTGTTTATATTTGCACGCTCAAAAGAATAGGCTTGAGGGGCTTGTTGTGTATAAGTGTCTGATTGCCTGGGTGAAAAAGAAACAGAGTTACTTGAGATAAATTGTTTAATAATAAAAAGTTTTTAAGTCATGGCTAAAGAAAAGTTTGACAGGTCAAAACCACACGTAAATATCGGAACTATCGGTCACGTTGACCACGGTAAAACTACTTTGACTGCAGCTATCACAACTGTATTGGCAAAGAAAGGTCTTTCTGAAGTGAAATCGTTCGATCAGATCGATAACGCTCCGGAAGAAAAAGAAAGAGGTATCACCATCAATACATCTCACGTTGAGTATTCTACGGCTAACCGCCACTATGCTCACGTTGACTGTCCGGGTCACGCCGACTATGTGAAGAACATGGTTACCGGTGCTGCTCAGATGGACGGTGCTATCCTGGTTTGTGCCGCTACCGACGGTCCGATGCCTCAGACCCGTGAACACATTCTGTTGGCTCGTCAGGTGAACGTTCCGAGAATCGTTGTATTCCTGAACAAAGTGGATATGGTAGACGATCCCGAAATGTTGGAACTGGTGGAAATGGAAGTACGTGAACTGTTGAGCTTCTATCAATATGATGGCGACAACACTCCGATCATCCTGGGTTCTGCTCTGGGTGCTCTGAATGGTGAAGCTAAATGGGAAGAAAAAGTAATGGAACTGATGAACGCTGTCGACGAATGGATTCCGCTTCCTCCGCGTGACAACGAAAAACCGTTCCTGATGCCGGTTGAAGACGTATTCTCCATCACCGGTCGTGGTACTGTTGCTACGGGTCGTATCGAAACCGGTATCGTACACGTAGGTGACGAATTGGAAATCATCGGTCTGGGTGCCGACGGTAAGAAAACCGTATGTACCGGAGTTGAAATGTTCCGTAAATTGTTGGATGAAGGTGAAGCCGGAGATAACGTAGGTCTGTTGCTGCGTGGTATCGACAAAAACGAAATCAAACGTGGTATGGTATTGGCAAAACCGGGTTCAGTGAAACCGCACAGCAAATTCAAAGCTGAGGTTTATATCCTGAAGAAAGAAGAAGGTGGTCGTCACACTCCGTTCCACAACAAGTACAGACCTCAGTTCTATCTGCGTACCATGGACGTTACCGGTGAAATCACTCTGCCGGAAGGTACCGAGATGGTAATGCCGGGAGATAACGTAACCATCACGGTTGAATTGTTGACTCCGGTAGCATGTTCTGTAGGTCTTCGGTTCGCTATCCGTGAAGGCGGACGTACCGTAGGTGCAGGTCAGATTACTGAAATCTTAGAATAGTACAGAATTGTAAATTGTAAATTGATTCCGGTTAATTTACAATTTACAATGATACGGGTGTAGCTCAGTTGGTAGAGCACTGGTCTCCAAAACCAGGTGTCGGGAGTTCGAGTCTCTCCTCCCGTGCTAAGTAAATTTTAAATTTTAAATTTTAAATTGGATATCCTGACCGTTTAAAATTTATAATCTATCATCTAAAATGAATATAAAAGCTTATTTCGCAGACGTTTATAACGAGCTGGTCAATAAAGTCTCCTGGCCATCATGGTCTGAACTCCAGAGCAGTGCCACAATCGTAATGATAGCTTCCGTCATTATCGCTTTAGGCATTTTTGTCATGGACTTTGCGTTCAGGCACATTATGGATTTTATATATAGTATGTTATAATTAATCCTCAGAACAGACATGGCAGAAATTAAGAAAAGATGGTATGTACTTCGTGTGATCGGTGGAAAAGAGAAGAAGGTGAAGGAGTACATTGAAAGTGAAGTTGCCAGTTTAGGGCTGCAGGATTATGTTTCACAGGTTTTGATCCCTACCGAGAAAATCTATCAGGTACGCAACGGAAAAAAGATCAGCAAAGAGCGGAACTTTTTCCCGGGATATGTGATGATAGAAGCGGCTCTTGTCGGTGAGATTCCCCACATGCTTCGTGACATCACGAACGTGATAGGCTTCCTGGGGGAAACCAAGGGAGGAGATCCGGTGCCGATGCGGCAATCGGAGATCAACCGGATTCTCGGAACGGTGGATGAACTGGCGGAACAGCCCGAGGAGATTAACATACCTTATGTTGTCGGCGAGTCGGTAAAGGTTACGGACGGACCGTTCAACGGTTTTACCGGTGTGATAGAGGAGGTGAACAACGACAAAAAACGAGTGAAAGTCATTGTCAAGGTTTTCGGTCGTCAAACTCCCCTCGAATTGAGTTTCATGCAGGTAGAAAAAGAATAACACAATTTATTTGATTAAAAAAAATCATGGCAAAAGAAGTTGAAGCTCTTATCAAGCTACAGATTAAAGCTGGTGCCGCGAATCCTTCTCCTCCAGTGGGTCCTGCTTTAGGTTCTAAAGGAGTCAATATTATGGACTTCTGCAAACAATTCAATGCAAGAACTCAGGACCAGGCAGGTAAGATCATTCCGGTGATTATTCAGGTTTACGGTGATAAATCTTTTGATTTCATTACCAAACAGCCCCCTGTTGCTATTCAGCTTTTGGAAGCAGCAAAACTCAAATCCGGTTCTGCAGAACCTAACCGTAAAAAGGTGGCTTCTTTGTCTTGGGACAAAGTAAAGGAAATTGCAGAAGGCAAAATGAGCGATTTGAATGCTTTTGAAATTGAAAAAGCAATGAGCATGGTAGCTGGAACTGCCAGAAGTATGGGGATCACCATCGATGGTGAGAAACCTTTTTAATGAATTTGTAATACTTCAAACGTAATGAGTAAACTGACAAAAAATAAGAAGTTAGCTTT
>CAJKZL010000135.1 GCA_905204385.1 uncultured Odoribacter sp.
GCCTATGGCACTGTTCACCAGTATGCGCACAACCGATAATCTGGCGAAGAACACCTCTTATTTCCACGCTGAGCTACTTCGGCTAAAACAACTGGTCCTTATGGCGGAAAAAGAGGAACGCTTGTTCGTCATTCTCGACGAAATGCTCAAGGGAACCAATTCCGTGGACAAGCTCAACGGTTCGCTGGCTTTCCTGCGTAAACTATTGGCCTATCCGGTATCGGGCCTTATCGCTACTCACGACCTGGCTTTGGGAGAATTGGCAAACGCTTACCCGGAAAATTTCTTCAATGTCTGCTTTGAAATCACCCATTCCGGCGAAAGTGTCCGTTATGATTACAAATTGCATCCGGGAATCAGCACCACGATGAATGCCAGCATTCTATTGAAACAAATGGGACTCATATAAAAAATGAGCCTTTACAGCTCATTTTTATAAATCTTTCCGTCCTTCATGATCAGCTTTAAATGGCGGGGATAATCTACCACAATTTGAATATCTTCCAGTGGATTGCCGTCATAGATCAGCAGGTCCGCATACGCTCCCGGCTGTATCACCCCCAAAGGTCCGTCCGGATAAGGATTCAGTTTACCCGATAAGGCAAAAATTTCAGCATTACCGGAGGTAGCCTGTTTCAGGATCTCCACCGGAGTGAACCATTTGGTCCGGGCGGTAAACTCGGTAAGCGCGTCTTTCTCTACTCCCAGATGTCCGAAAACATCGGTACCGAAGCCCAGTTTTACACCATATTTTTTCGCCAGTTCCATTTCATGGGCGGCGCCGGCCTGAGCTTCCCTGAACTTACCGGGATTGTTGGACATGGAGGCATCCTCCAACACCCAGTAGCTCTGCGGAATCAGAAAAGCGCCCTTATCGCGGAGCAGGATCATGGCCGTATCATTGATGAGATGCCCATGTTCTATGGTTTTAACCCCCGCATTCAAAGCCCGCATGATGCCTTCCGGATTATATACATGGACTGCGACATAGGTCCCCCAATCCGAAGCGGCTTCGACGCCTGCACGCAATTCGTCCTCCGTAAACTGCACCGTATGCAGGGGATCGTAATCGGTGGAGATTCCTCCTCCGGCCATCATTTTGATTTGGGATGCTCCGTGCCTGAGGTTTTCCCGCACGGCATTCAGCACCTCCGGCCGGCCGTCAGCCAGATAGGACCATCCTTCCCAGGCAAAGGCAGGAGCTATATTGCCGGCCAGGCGGGAATCGACTTCATTCGGATTACGCATATCCCCATGTCCTGATGTTTGGCTGACAAGCGCCTGAGAAGGGTATATTCTGGGTCCTTCGATGATCCCTTCGTCTATCGCTCTCTTGACTCCTCCCACCGGTCCGCCCATATCCCGGACGGTGGTAAACCCTTGATGCAGGAAATTGGCGGCACCTTTGACCGCCCGTGCAGCGACATAAGCCAAAGGAGCCGAATTGTACAGTTGATCCATCGGCATATTGAACATCAAATGGACATGGGCATCGGATAAGCCCGGCATCAGTGTCCCTCCCTTGCCGTCTATGATTTTAGCTCCGGCAGGCAAAGTCACTCCGCTACCCACTTGATAAATACGGTTTCCGACAACTACCACCTGGGCATTTTTCAACAGAGAATCCTGCAATCCATCCCAGACGTTGATATTTATGAAAACTACTGCCGAACTGTCCGGCATAGCCGTTTGGCCTTTCACCCAACCGAAGGGAATCAGCAAAACGATCAGAATAAACAGATTTATTTTACGCATGACTTTTTTTCCTTTTTATTCGTGAAAAAGAAGCGGATAGTTTTCGAAAAGCAAAGTTTTTTTTCAGAAACAACATCATGAAAACCAACTATATAGCGAACGTTATAAATATTACTTATTTATCTATAAATAAAAAGTATAAGATAAAAAGGCCCTCAGTATACAGGATAACGCAATATTTACTTTTTTTGCATAAAATTAGTATAACTATTTATGGACCACCTTTTTTGTAAGGACATCTCTATTTTTGCATTTCCCGCCAATCTCATCGCCTTGTTGTTTTTGGTGGCAGGTACATGGTTTTTACACCGCTATTATTCGCGCCACCGCTTCGTCAAGTGGCTATGCAGTGTTCCGGCCACCCTGTTATTTACGGGCTTAACGATCGGTATGCTTGTTGTTGAAGGCATTTGGGCCCTGGAATTATACCGAACCTGGATAATGATCCTCCTTCAACTCACGCTGTTGCTGATCCTCGGATTGGTCGTGCTGAAAAGAAGCAGGCCGCTGTCCCGGCGCAATGCGGTGTTTTTGCTGAATCATGCAGGGCTATGGCTAGCCCTTGCATTCGCCCTTTTCGGTGCCCCCGACCGGGAAGAATATAAAATGATAGCTCCCTTGCATCAAAAGGAATACACTGCATTCGACGCAAACGGAGTGATTTATCCCCTGCCCTTTACAGTTCGTCTGGATCGGTTCGAACTGGAGTACTATCCTGGCCAGGATGGACAGAAAGTGCCCAAACGCTTTTGTTCTTCGCTTACCCTGGAAAGCGGACGACAACAGAAATCTGTCCAGGTAGAGGTAAATAAGCCTGCTTCTTTCAAAGGCTACGCCTTGTATCAGGACGGTTATGATCAAAATTTGGGAGAAAATACCTCATATAGCATTATGCTGGTGGTAAAAGATCCTTGGATTTCAGGGGTATATGCCGGAATCTTCCTGCTGCTGGCAGGAGCCATCGGATCGATTATTTACGGACCTGTCAAAAAGTTGAACGCATGACCTGGAATGATTTTTCTTTTTTTGCCATAGGAGCTTTAGCCGTTTGGACGATAGGATCGGTAATGGCCTGGAAACCGAAGTTCCGCAAGCACAGCCTGGCGGTTTTCCTGATAGGGAGTCTGATTTTTCTCAGCTTTATCGTCGGTTTATGGATTTCTCTAAATCGTCCTCCCATGCGTACCATGGGAGAAACGAGACTTTTTTATTCGCTGTTCGTTTCACTGGCGGGCTGGATGATATACCTTCGATGGAATTATCACTGGATCTTATCATTCGCTACCCTCCTGGCGGGCGTTTTCATCGTCGTCAATATCGTAAAGCCCCAGATTCACGACCAAGCCTTGATGCCTGCTCTGCAAAGCTTTTGGTTTGTTCCACACGTCATCGTTTATATGTTTTCCTATGCCCTGATGGGATGTGCTTTATTGCTGCTCCTATACGGTTGTCTGAAAGCCGGGGCAGAGCGACGCACCGTTTTGCTCGGCATTGCCGATAACCTGGTCTATACGGGTTCCGCCCTGTTGATTATAGGTATGCTGTTCGGCGCCATTTGGGCAAAACAAGCTTGGGGACATTACTGGAATTGGGACCCGAAGGAAACATGGGCCGCCATCACTTGGTTTTCCTATCTATGCTATATTCATCTACGCTATCGCTACCCTTCGGAATATAAAAGCGCCACCGTGCTGCTGGCCGTATCTTTTATTTTCCTGCAAATTTGCTGGTATGGCATCAATTTTCTGCCTGCTGCCAGGAAGAGTGTGCATTCCTATGGTAGATTATAGATTATAGATTAACGATGAAGGATGAGAGATGAAGGAGAAAGGATTGGGATTTGGATTATAAATTAAATTATATTGAGTATGAACAGAAAAAAACAAATGCTGACGCTGCTGATTATTTTAGCGGTTGTTTTTTCGGCCTATGCGATCTACCGGTTTAATTTCCGGAAAAGCATTCCCGAAGGACCGCTGAATATGCAGGCAAGGGCCATCCTGATGAACAACGGATGCCTGGATTGCCATTCACCGAATGCTCCTCTGCCTTTTTACGGCAATCTGCCGATTGCCAAAGACTATGTACAGAAGGACATACACGATGGAAACCGTTATATCGACCTGGAAAAGGTGTGCCGGGAATTGGAAAAAGGCAGCAAGATTGCCGAAGTGGATCTGGCAAAAATCGAACAAAGCATGATTAACGAATCCATGCCGGTGACCAAGTATACGATGGTTCACTGGGGAAATTCCTTTAACAAAAAAGAAAAAAGCATTCTGACACAATGGATCAGAAGCGTCCGGAGTGAACATTATGTGCCGGGGTTGGCCGATGCGGAATTCGCCCACGAACCCGTACAACCTTTGATGGATTCTATTCCGGTAAATCCGCAAAAAGCGGCCTTGGGATTTAAACTTTACCACGATGTGCGGATTTCAGCCGACAATACGGTGTCGTGTGCAACTTGCCACCCGCTGGACAAGGCCGGCGTCGACGGCTTGCAAACTTCCACCGGCATATACGACCAGAAGGGCTTTATCAATGCACCTACCGTTTACAATGCGGCCCTGAACACCGTAGGACAATTCTGGGACGGCCGTGCCAAAGATTTACAGGCTCAGGCAGGCGGACCTCCCCTCGATGGACTGGAAATGGGATCGAACTGGGAACAAATCACCGGTAAACTGAAGGAAGACAAGGAACTGGCCGGCGAATTCGCAGCACTCTATCCCGAAGGAATCACCGAAGCCAGCATTACCGACGCCATCGCCGAATTCGAGAAAACGCTGCTGACTCCCAACTGTGCCTTCGACCGTTATCTTAAAGGAGACAAAAAGGCACTTACTGCCGACGAAATCAAGGGATACGAATTGTTCAAAACCAACAATTGCGCCACCTGCCATGTTGGAGTGAATCTCGGCGGACAATCTTTTGAATATCTGGGTATTGTCGCCGATTACTTCAAGGACCGCGGCACCCCTCTACACGACAATAAGGACTTCGGCTATTTTAATAAGACCCAGGATTCTACCGACCTGCAGCGTTTCAAGACGCCTACGTTGCGGAATGTTGCCTTGACCGCTCCCTATTTGCACGATGGTACGGCAGCCACTTTACACGACGCTACCAAGGTGATGCTGACTTATCAGACCGGCAAGCAATTAGCGGACCGGGAGGTCGACCTGATCGTCGCTTTTATGAATACGCTGACCGGAGAAAATAAATACATGAAAAAATAAACAGAGTTTCCTGACGAGACCTGAAATCCATTGGCGGAACCTGAGCAATGCCGAACGATTGCCCTGGTTCCGCCAATCTTTTCCCTCCTTTTTTGCCCTATTGGCGGACAAATCCGATTCGTTTCCGCTCCTTCATAATGCCTGCAATAAATTCCTCGGTAAACTGCACAACGTCTTGTTTTTGTACAGAAATCTCCCCGGTAGGCCGGGCTTCCGATTCTTTCCTGGCAATCCGTTGCAGGCAATTCCTTACGATCAGATCGGCAACGATACGCATCAGGCGCGAACTGGCCCGGCTGCGTTCTTCTGTGGAGACCATCGACTCTATGAAGTCCGTCATATATTGTCGGGCTGAAACCGACAATATCATCTAATCCTTCGCCAGCCCGCGAATCAGGATCGACATCAGTTCCTCCTTCGAATAATCCTCGAAGATCAAAACATTCACCAGTTCGGAAATATGTTCCGCTGTTCCGTTCAGGCCCGGCAACTTTTCCCTGGGTTCCGCATAAATAATGATATAGGTCCCCGGCCGCTCCGCCATCTGGTTCATCAGAATAGCCCGCACCCGCTCGCGGAATCCGATAGATTCGTTCAATTTCGGGGAATCTTCATCGAATAACAGGATGCCCCCATTGGATTTTATCAAGGCTTCCCCGATGCAACGCTGAGCTTCTTCTTCCATCAATCCGATCATCCGTTCCACTTTAAAGTCGAGTACCCGGTTGGTGGCGATGATCCCCATAGCCTTATACAACCGGGCGATGATCCGTGCTACCGTGCCTTTGCCCATGGCCGAATTTCCGGTGAAGCGCCATTGCAGGGAAAGCCGGGCGCTTAATTTGATCCCTTCACGGCTATAATGGCGGGCCAATTCGACAAAATCCCGGATTTGTTTCTTAATCCCGGGTTGCCCTACCATCTGGTCCAGTTCCGCAAGCGCAGCTTCGATTTCCGTTTCGTCGAAATCATCCCGCTCGAATTTGGGCATCTCGAAAATACCCACCGGAATATCGTCCTTTCGGATGGTGGTTATCTCCTGACGAGTAAGTTCTCTTTCCTGGCGGATCTTCATCGTCCGCTCGGACATATTCCGGATAGCCAGGTCCACTATCTTTTCCACCAACAATGCATTGCCGAAATTTTTATTCCGGCTTTCACAAGCCTTGCGGATTAATTCTTCGAACACTTCTTTCGCTTTAGGATGAAAAACGTAGCTTTTTTCCTTCAGCTTATCTTCGGCAATCTGCAATAATTCGCCAGGTGTGTAGTCATTGAATTGAAAAACATAAGGGAAATAAGTCTTCAGCGCAGGATTGGCTTCGAGCATTTTTGCCATTTTATCCGGATATCCTCCCAGCGTTACGATGGTATCGCCGCATTCTTCCACCGACAAATTCATCAATAAGGCCTCGAACAATGCCAGGCCGAACTCATTTTGCGCCATCGCGTCCGCATGATCGATATAGAGCATGCCTCCGGCTGCCATATTCATAAGCACTTCCGCCGCCTGTCGCGGTTGCATACCGGTTTCGGCCGTCAGGTTACGACCATCCTGCACCACCACGTTCGGCCGGGCCAGAACCCCCACCGAATGATAGATTTCTCCCATCATTTTGGTCACCGTCATTTTGCCTGTTCCCGGATTTCCGCTGAATATCATATTCAAAGGCGGCATGACATCCTGGAAACCGTGTTTTTGCCGTTCCCGGATGAAGTAGACATAATTCAAATGCTGGGCTATGGTTTGTTTCAACTGTCCCAAGCCAACCATGGCGTTCAGCTTTTCCAGAGACTTCCCCGGATCTTCTTCCTGCTGACGGGGCAAGTCTTCCTCCGTAATCAACATGAGGTCTTCTTTTTTGTATTCCCCCTTTCTGTTGGCCATCAAGCGCCTGGACATGCGCAAGGCGGCCTCCTCGATTTGTTCGTCGATATAACGGCCATTGGTAAAATCCACTTCGTAGGCACGGCATGCTATTTTCAACTGCTTGTAAAATTTTTCTTCTGCTGCCGGACTAAAACGATATTGCAGTTTTTCCAACTTACTCCGTGTGATCTCCATCAATTCCTCCGGGGTATAATCTTCAAAACACAAATGCCGGGGAAACAACTTTTTTAAATCCGGCAAAGCTTCCAACATCCGATCCATTTCCTCCCCTTCGTCTGCCAGGATAACTAAGACATCAGGTTTCTCACGGGTAAGTATACCGAACAACAGGCTTAAGATTACTATTCCCCGGTCATTGGGATCTTCCGGATAAAAAAGGCCGCCGGCATCCTCGATGAACAGTATTCCCCCTTCGCTTTTTTTCAACGCCTGACGCAACAACTGTTCTTCCACAGCCATCCCTTCTTTGACCAGGTCTTCCCGCTTAAAATGATTTACCGTCCCGTTTTGCAATAAACCGATCTTACAATATAGTTCTCCCACCATCTCGGCAACCGTATTTTTGCCGGTCCCGGGATGACCCGTAAACAGAAGGTGCATGGGCGGGAAATGATCGCTGAAACCATTTTCTCTGCGAAGACGGACAAATTCTGCATAATCCACGATCTGGGTGATCTCTTCCTTCACTTTCCGTAAACCGACCAACCGGTAAATA
>CAJKZL010000136.1 GCA_905204385.1 uncultured Odoribacter sp.
ACCATCTTTTCCCTTCGAAAGCCAGTTCCAGGCTTACTTCGTCGGCAATACATTGCAATACGGCACGGTATTTATCCTGTTCTGTCGGATTTTCGGGCAGAAGGCTTCGGTAATCCACGGCTGCCAGGTTGACCCGTCCGCGTACTCCCAGATTATTTCTCCAGTTGTCGATGTATATCGGGTCGTTCATGGGGGGCAAACGGAAAGACTTGCCATCGACTGTAGTCCAATATTTCTTGTCCCCGCCGACAAACCCTTGATTCATGATAATCATAGCTTCTTCGAACCGCTGCATACCCGCCAGGGCTTCCGCCAGCATCAGATGGACGTCCGCTGCCCGGTAGATGTTGATGCAAGTGCTCGCAGAGAGGTATTTAGCTGCCACGGCTCCTTTCAGGCCATGTTCCGTCCGTACGGCGAGATAGGAACTGCCGTTTCCCCGGTAACGGTCGCCTTTCAGGTTGTTTTTGGTCCGTTGGTTCTCGAAACGGTATACCAGTGAATCCGAAGGCATGAGGTTGTAGTCATAGAGGAAATCGTAAAACAGTTGATTTTCCTGTTTCTTGGCCTTGTCGAAAGGTACTACGGTGATGGTTTCTCCCGTATTGCCTGTAATGCTGGTGCTGAAAATATTGCTCCACTTGGTATCGGAAAAAGAGGAGGATAATTTCCAGCGGTTGGTTTCATCTCCGGTAGTGATATTCGTAATCTGGGTGAGGTAGCGGATGGCTTTTTGATAATCCCCCATCCAAAGATAAATTTCGCCCAGCACTACATTCGCATCTACGCTCACGCGGTTCCAGCTTACGTCTGTCAGGTTGAGAAAGCCTGTCCAGTCCAGTCCGTTGAACCCGTTGATACCGTTTACGCCGTTTTGCAGGAAATCGGTCAGAACAGGCAGTAACTCGTCGAAAGCGTAATCAGGGCATTGGCTCAGGTCGGTGTCGTCGGCAAGGGCATAATCGTAATAAACGACTTTACCGTATATTTTACCGATCATAAGATACGACCATGCGCGGAAATTGATAGCTTGTGAGATCATCCCCTTGTAATAGGCTTCGGCAATCGCATTGGGATGAGTTTCATTGAAGACGACTGCATGGCGTAAATAATCTTTGCAGTTGATGATGATGTTGTAGTAGGCATCAGGAGATAACTAGGTATTGTCCGAGGACACCCGGTATCTGGCTATATCCCAGTATTCCTGCGGCGCTTGTATGGTCGGCAATATATTGTCTCCTAAAAGTTCGTTCAATAATACGGTATGCGCTGCTGCATCCTGAAAAACAGCCGCAGTCCCGACAAAGGCAGCATATACCTCGCTGACTTTACTATAATGTTCACTTTCCGATAATTTATCATCGGGTTTCACTTCGAAGAAATCATCGCAAGAACTGAAAACAATGGTTATAACCGACAGACAGGCTATGATTTTGCTTGATATTTTCATACTTATTAATTTTAACTGTTACCCTATTCGATGATTTTAGAGTTGGAATCCCTTCCTCTATCATAATCTTCAAACCTTATAACATTCGAACATTCTCGCTAAAACTGTAATTTTAATCCAATTTTGATCGTTTTTCCCAAGGGGGCTTTCCCCAGATCCATTCCCAGTGTTCCCGGATCGTATGAATAGGCGAATTCAGGATCCAAACCCAGGTATTTGGTGCATGTCCACAGGTTTTCACCATTCAGAAATATTTGTGCATGGCGGAAGAACCAGAAAGTGCGGTTTACATCATAAGTCAGGGTAATATTCTTCAGTTTCAGATAAGAACCGTCTTCTACCCAACGGTCTGAAAAACGGCTGTTATCGTTCGGGTCATCGTATACTGCCTTGGGAATATCCGTTATCTGACCATCGTAATTCCATCTGCGGACTGCAATTTTCGATTGGTTGTTGAAACTGGAAAGGGATTCCAGGTCGCTCCGTACTGCATTGTAAATCTTATTTCCGTAGCTATAAGTAAACTGAGCGTGCAGGCTCAGATTTTTATAACGCAATGAAGTATAAAATCCTCCGAAGAAATCCGGTTTGGCGCTTCCCAGAAGCTGCATATCGTTTTCGTCGATCGTATGGTCACCGTTAAAATCTTTCCATTTTACGTCTCCGGCTTCAAACTGACGTCCGGAATAAGACAACAGTTGTGCCGCATCGGCTTCGGCTTTCGAGGCGAATACTTTATCATACACATAACCGTAAAAGGAATAGGGGGATTCACCTACTTTAGAAATTAAGGTAGTTCCGTCGGAGAATTTTGTGATTTTCTGGTTTACATTTCCCAAACTGATGATTTCTGAACGGTAGGTGGAGATATTACCGCCGACATTCCATTCGAAATGCTTACCGTTGATCAAGGTAGCCTGCAAAGCGACGTCGATGCCCTGATTTTTCAGTTCTCCGGCATTTTCATACATATATCCGTAACCGTAGGCTGCCGACATATTTTTTTGAAGAAGCATGTCCTTGGTGCGTTCTTCAAATAAATCGACAGAAAGCGCAAAGCGGTTTCCCCGGGTAGCAAAATCCACTCCAATATCGGTGGTCAGCAGCTTTTCGCTCTTCAACCGGCTATTGGGCAGTCCTGTCCGGACAATACCCGTCAAGTCTCTGTATACTTGGCTAGTGTAAACATATTGGCTGAACATGGAAGAAAAACGGCTGTTGGCAGTCAACCCATATTCTGCCCGTAAAGTCTGATTATCGAGCCAATCCGTGTCTTTCAGGAATGAAGCGTTTTTCAGGTTCCAGGCGATATTGGCGCTGGGCAGTGCCATAAAGCGTCCGCTGTTTTTTCCGCTGGAAGAGGCGGCATCGAACGTAATGGAGGCTCCCGCAAACCATTGGCGATTGAAATTATAGCTTGCCCGGGCGTATAAGTTCATCTAATTCCAGATATCGATATCCCCGTAGAAAGTCCGGCGGCTACCCTCGGTCGTTTTGTCAAGGGTTTTATAGAAATCGGAGTTGGTGTTGATGCCTTCACCGGTATCGATTTCATCCCGGGAAGTAATCAATTGGTAGCCCAGAGCAGCACTGATTTCATGCCGATGGCTGAAAGTATTGGCGTAACGGGCTTCTCCTTTAAAATAAAAGTTCAATCACTCTCCGATGCCGCTCCGAACCAGGTTTTCCGCATCCCCATTCATCATCGGAGCGATGGTTTTGGAGGTTTTGCCCGGAACGAACAAACTTTCCCGGTCGTAATTGTAGTACAGACCGATCATTCCATTGAGGGAGAAAGCTGAGGTAATATCGTAATTGACACCGGCATTGACCAAAATATCATAGGATTTACTCGTAGCTTCGATGTCGCGGACTACGGATTTAGGATTGCTCACCTTAAATTGCCTTACCGGATCCAGAGTAGGCAGAAAATTGCCATCCCGGTCTTTTTCGTAAATACTCAGGATCGGGGCTTTATGCCAGGCTGCTAACAGAGGATTTGTTTCAGGTATCATTCCCTGTTCCATCAGATTGTGCTCATTGTAACCGAAACTGGCCATGGCGAATAAGCTGAGTTTTTTGGTTACAGCAATATTGGCGTTCAGGCGGGTGAAGTATTTCGACATGTTGGTGTTATCGATCACGCCCTTGTTGTTCAGGTAACCGGCAGAGAGGGCATAATTGGCAATAGCATCCCCTCCTTTTACTTTCAGGATGTTATCTGTGCTGAAAGCGGGGGCATAAATTTCTTCCTGCCAATCGGTGTTGTTATTGTATAGATAATCATAGAAAAATTCAGGATTATCCTGTAAGAAAGGAAAGTAATCTACCAGATCCTCCAGATCGTTGAATGCCGTCTCGCCTACATCTCCGATGTAAGTTTTGAAATTAGTCGGATCCAATAAAGGAAGCCGTTTGTTCAGCCAACTAACTCCGTCGACGGTTTGAAATTCTACCTTGGTTTCCATGTCTGTGGCTTTTTCCGTTTCGATCAAGATAACGCCGTTCGATCCCAGTGAACCGTACATGGAAGCATCGTTGCCTTTAATGAGGGAGATGTTCTCGATGTCCTTCAACAATAAGGGAGAAAAGATATTCCGTGAAAATCCGCTGATGACCAGCGATTCGTCGGTATTGGGCAAATAGGGCATTCCGTCGACGACGATCAGGGGCAGATTACTCCCCACAAAGCTTTTCATGCCGCGGGAACTGAGGAAAGCTCCTTCGCCCGGCATTCCGCTTTTATCGAATACGTTCAGTCCCGGAAACATCCCTTTCATGGCCTGGTCCGGGGAAGTGTAAACCATGTTCAGGTCTTTTTTGTTGAGGGTATAGGCATTACCCGTTTTCTTGCTTCGATCGGTACGTCCGTTCTGTGTGGTGACATAAGGCATATATCCTTCCGAACTTTCCGGTACCAGATAAACGTTTATGACAGAACGTTTCAATACCTGGATTTCCTTTTTGTAAAATCCGTCCGCTTCTATTTCCAAGAGGGCATTCGCCGTATTCAATACAATTTCGAATGCACCCTTTTCGTCGGTTATTACCGTTTTTTCAGCTACAGAGGAAAAGATTTGTGCACCTTCTATGGGCGACTTGTCCTTTCCGTTAAATACATATCCCTTCACCGTAATATTTTCAGCCCGAAGAATGGTCACGGCCAGCAATAAGAGGAGAGAAGTGATGTGTATATTATTTTCTACTTATTCATATCCGATTAGTTCTTTTGATTAGTAATTATCTTCATCCGGCACCAATTCGATGTATTGAACGGTGATACGCCGGGTGGTTTTGCCCGTCTGTGCATTTTCCAGTTTGATGCGTACAGGAGCAACCTCTCCTTTGTAAGTATATTCTCCGATGTCTCCCGATTTCCAGGAATAAGCGCTATTGCTTGCATTGAAGGTGGCGACAAATTCATCGTCGATGTATAAATTCAATTCATGCGACGAGGTGGTGCGGAAGCTACCTTTCACCTTATATTTTCCCGGTACCAGTTTAGCTTCGGTGACGATGCCGAAACGGTCCTTGGCCAGCGTTGTCCATTCGAGGGAAAATTCCCGGTCGGCAGGATAGTTGGCGTTATTGTTCCTCATGAAAAATACAGCGATGTTTTTATTGTCTTTGGTGAAATAGGGGTTGAATCCCTTATATCCTCCATTGGCAGCGGAACCGTTAAATTCGGAATCTTCTTCATCCTGGCCGATCAGGGTGAAATACCGGTCGATGGCTTCCTGTCCCTGTTGTTCCTTTACATCCTTATAAAGGGAGGGAATGGAGCGTAGGGAGGTGAGGAGAAGATAATTCGGTATATGCAAATAAGTGAGATGATATATAAGGCCGTTGCTTAAGATTTCAGGCGTTTCTTCCACTTGCTGAATGTCGGTACGCCATTCGGTTTTATAAAGGGATTCGAGTTTCTGATTTTCATGATAGTCGGTGATTTTTCCTTCATAAGCCACAGAACGCATGATCCATTGGAAAATCATGATCGAGTCCGTCATGGTCAGGTTGGAATTATACACATTCCTGTAAAGATCGGTTATCTCGGTCAGGGTATTGTGTATGGTTTCGTTTGAAGGAAGAAACAACGTGAGGTTGGTGTTTTCTTCCCGGTAATCACCGGCAGACATATACCGGTTTTCGATCCGGAAAATGGAGTCGTAAACGGTGTTGCCGGTTTCGTCGACGCCGATGGGAAAACTCAGATCGGGACGAAATACGGTGTCGTTGTAAAAAAATAAAGTATCGCGGAAGGTGGAGTATGCTGCTCCGGCTCTTTCGATGTACTCATAAATATTGATTCGCGGTACAAGCATATTATTCAGTATATGTACGATTCCATTGGCGCACATCTGGCTAGTGAGGATTTCATGTCCGTCCAAAAAGAATCGATTTCCCTCGGTGGTGACATAAATATTTTTCCCGGCCAGCGTTTTGATGAGCTTCCCGTCGGAGAGCTTGGAGGTATAGAGTGCGATAAAATTGACATGGTGTTGAGCGATTTGTTTCTTTTCGACCGGAGTTTTTCCGGACAAGTCGGGCATATTGTCGTTGCTCACCGCCCAGCAGGTCAATACCTGATCTTTATTCAGATCGTCGGCTACGCCTGTTTCTTCCATCAAGGCACAAAATGCCGAATATTCGGGTTGGGTTTTCAGCCAATCCATGATCTTCAGGTCGGTCTGTGCGTTTGTCAGAGCTTTATCCCCTTCGTAGTGTTTATCCCATTGTTCTTCGCAGGATAATAGGCAAAACAAGGTGGATACGATCCATAATGCGTTATATATTTTTCTCATAATGAAACGGTTTGAATTAGTTTTCTGGTTCGAATGTTACCCGGTCGATTTCCATCAATCCCGGATTGACCACAACAAATTTGAGGACATGCGAGGCGTTTTTATCGAAAGTTACGCTGCCCAGCGTTGTTTCGGGATAGCTGAAGCCGGAAGACTGAAATACTACGGGGCCTCCTAGTTTAGATCCGTCGAGGAAAGGCTGGTAAGTACCGCGGGTCGGACCTTTATGGTGTTTTATACTGACACGGTATTTTCCTTTTGCGATGGTGGGCAGGTCTATCTCGATCCATCCTACGCTGCCGAGATTCACGGTGAGGACATCTCTGTTGATAAATTGAGTGAAGTTGTTCCGGACATTGTAGCCTACAGAACCGACCCCTTCGGGCGGTGTTTTCCACCGGATATTACTGATGCTGCCTTCTTCCATGGTAGCACTGTATTGGCCGGTAATGAGTCCGTAGATGTCCAGGGCTTTAAATTCGGCGCCGCTGGTTATGTCGAAATCGACTTTCGAGGGTGCCGGCGAACTGACTTCCATGATGTCGTCGACCTGGTGAATCACCCCGTTTTTGGCTGCGATATTAAAACCTGTCAGCCGGATGGCGGTAGCGGGGGTTCTGTTGATCAGCAATTCCTGCTTGTAGTCCTCTACGCTGATCAGCTCATTGGGGGCATAAGTGTTCAGTTTTTTAACTTTTGTCGCCGCCGAACTTTCGAATTCCGCTAATTCGGTGTAAGAATAATAGTCGGTTAGGATGTGATAGGCCACATAAGAATATAAGGGATTTCCGACCTGGGTGTAATCGGGATTTCCGGGACTGATCCGGGCAATCAACTGATCGAAGTTTTGGATTCCCGCGCCGGCATATACTTCGTCGGTAACGGCGAATAAGGTGTTATATACCCGAAAGGTCAAATTTCCGCTGGTGGTCCGGATTTCCGATAATTTTTCGTTCAGTCCCGTCGCTTCCACAGCCTGGCAAAAAATAGTGTAGTCCGGGTTTCCCTTCAGATAGTCGTAGATGGTATAGGTCACCGGAGTCAGGGGCTTGTTCAGGATGTGTACGATGGCATTGACCGTTTCGATGTCCCTCTCTATAATGGTCGCTTCTTTATTGATGATGATGGAGTTGATGCCAGCATCCCCGTAGCCGGATACCAGGAAGTCGCCCGAAGCCGTGGTGTCGGCAATCCGGCCTTCGGCGAACATGTTGAGTTTAAATAGCTTGCCCCGGATCACATGATCGCATACGAGATCGCTGACTTCATCTTTTTCCATTTCTTCAATAGAAGAGCAATTGTATTTTTCTTTGATGAAGTCCAACAACGCTTCATTCTT
>CAJKZL010000137.1 GCA_905204385.1 uncultured Odoribacter sp.
GTGCCGGATCGAATCGTCCGGATCGTCCGTCATTGCATATAAATCGTCCACCGCCAAATCGGGACGGATATCGTCTTCCTTTCCACAGCTCCACAAAGTTGCCGATATTACGATCATTGCCAATATTATTCTCATAATTCAATACTTTTTTATTTAATTTCCAAATCCTTACTTGTAATAGTGCGGATATACTCTCTCTTAGGCCGTACATTGTCGGGCATTCCCGCATCGAATTCCAACACTTGTTTGGGAATGGCGAACGTATAAGCCGGGTCGTTTTCCTCCAAACGGTATACTTCCGCGTTGGTAAACACATTCTTATGATTAACATCGTAACGGGCATACACGTGATCGATCACTTTGCCGAAAGGAGCTTTCTTACAAACGGCATAACGCCTCAGGTCGAACCAGCGATGTCCCTCGAAGCACAATTCACGTCTCCTCTCGGCCCTGACCTCGTCTATGATCTCGGTTTCGCTATAGGTCTTCGCCTGATAATCTTTTATCCGTACGCTTCTCAGCCGGTTCAGGCATTCGGACGCTTTTTCCGCTTCACCCAGCATAGCATAAGCTTCTGCCAGATTCAGATACCCCTCGGGGCTGCGCAGCATAAACACGTCTCCCAAATAAGACGGATCGTCTCCCCGCTCATACTTCAAATGCAGTCCCATGCTATCGGCCTTGGTGAAAAAGATTACTTTCCGCATATCCAGAGAATCATACAAACCGTACAAATCGGCCGAAACACAAAATTCCCCGCTTTTGCCGGTAATGGCTTTCTGCAAAGATTGTTTTCCCTGGGTAAAGACAATCTCCTGGCTTTCCAGCGTCACCACCGAAGTCGAATCCCACCCCACATAGCCTTTCAGATCGCTTTTCAAAGCCAGAAAATCACTCGCCGCCTGCCGGGCATTCTCCCAGTCCTGCATATACAGATACACCCGGCTCAGCAAAAGCAAAGCCGCCTCCTGCGAGGCCCGGAACACGGATTTCGGTTTCGATCCCTTTTCAAACCAGTCCACCGCTTGCTTCAGGTCCTCCACCATCCGGCGATATACTTCGGCAACCGGAGTACGCTCGAATTGGGTAGTCTTGTCCGGATCGTGTTCCACATATTCCGTCAATTTCAGAGGCACGCCGAGCGTAGAGGATGCCTTGTCCGGATCATAAGCATCCGCATACAAATTCACCAGCATCAGATAAAACTGAGCCCTCAGGAAAAGGGCTTCCCCCTCTATCCGGTTGCCATCCTCCACTTCGGCAGTCGTCGTGCGCTGAATATTGTTCTCCAATTCGGCCAGGATAATATTGGCGGCATTGATCTTGCTATACAAAGTCTTCCATAAGCCGTCGTCGGCATTTATGGAGGTCTTCTTGTAATTACGCCCCACTTCGGCCTGCCAGGCATAATAACCGTAATAATTACCCCCCATATAGGAATGTTCCGCAGACACAGCACTCTCGCTGATCGCCGTATTCACATCGTCGTCCAGGATGTGCAGCCACCAACCGGGTCCCCCCGCCTTCAGGCGGTCCGCTTTACCGTAGGGTAAATAAGCGCTTCCCAGCAAAACCTCGTCCAAATCCGTTACACTTTTCGGAATCACCAGGTCCTGGGAATAATCGTCTAGAAAATGTCCGCATCCCATGCAGCATATTCCCAATAAAACAGATATCAGTTTTTTCATCATAAGTAGTACATCAAAATTAGTTCTGAATTTCGCATCTTTCATAACCTCAAAATAGAGCGTTTACCAAAATATTCAACATCCGGGCTTGCCTCATTAAAAGGTTACGTTAAACTGTAAAGTACAGGAAGGACGCACCGACATGCCGATCGCTGCAAAACCCTGCTGCGACGGATGTTGTCCCTTCAATTCCTTCGCCGATAAGGTGAAAAGGTTCATAGCGTTCAGACTGATGCTGGCGCTCGAAAACGGAGTTTTCCGCAGCGCTTCCAGGGTAAAGGTGTAGCGCAGCGAGCAGGAAGAGCATTTCAGATAGTTTCCGCTCACCACCCGCAAATCCGAATTGTCGTACATATCCCAGACCGTCGAAGCGAACTGCGGAATATGGTCCGAAACATCCGAATAGGCCGAATAATGTTGCACATAATTTTGATAATCCGGATGATTGCGGCTCATGATGACCGGGATATCGGTAATCCGTTCGTCACCGGGAACCTGCCAGCGATCGACAAATTCCTTGCGCACATTGTTTTCCGAACTCACTCCGTTGCTCACCGGTCCATAAATGCTCAGCAATCGCACCTTAGATCCCAGGCTATACGAAAAATTACCGGAAAGCGTCCATCCCTTATACTTCAGGGAAGTAGAGACGTTTCCCGAGAAAACCGGATCGCGTTGTCCGCTATTGTCCATGGCCGTTTTTACCACATCCAGCAAAGGCTTATATTCCAGCAATTGTCTACGATCGGCATAGTCGTCGAACAAAGGCACCCCGTTCGACGGATCCAGACCGACGAAGCGGTAAGAATAAAACGTACTGATCGCCTCCCCGTTCACCAAAGCATTTCCCGACAGGTAATCGGTATACTTATACGTATCCATGCTTCCCGACCGGATCTGATTGAAATTGCCGGACCAGTTCATCGATACGGTCCAATTCCAATCCTTTGTTTTCACCGGCGATCCGGACACATAAACCGAATAACCCGAATTTTCCGTCGATCCCCCGTTCATCACATACGAACTCAAACCGTTCACCGACGACACCTCTACCGGCGTGAAACAATCGGTGGTCTTTTTATAATACCACGAAAAACTGGCATGCAATCGCGAATCGAATAAGCCGATATCCAGCCCTGCATCCGCCTGACGGGTTTTTTCCCAGCGTAAATTCGGATTGGGATAACGGGCGATGGACGAAACATTTTCATTGTAAATAGGATCGATCGGTAATTGCCTGATGATCAGATTCGGGCTTTCACTGTCCAGCATATTCCCCTGCAACCCGAAAGATCCCCTCAGCCGGAACTCGCTCAAAAACCGAATGTTTTTCAACGCATTCTCTTTTGCATTCCACATGCCCGAAACCGACCAGATGGGTAAAAAGCGGTCGTTGCTGCGGTCACCGAATTTATTCGAAGCATCCATGCGGGCGTTCACATTCAGGTTCAAATGATTTTTGTAACCGTACCCCAGGGTGATATATCCGGCAATCTGATGGGAAATCCCGTGGGTTTTGCTCCGGTGGTTTGCATTCAGCCAATCCTTATATTCCGGAAAATTTTCCAGATCGATCCCGTCCACGAACTGCAATCCCCTTTCCTTCAAAAATCCGTACACTGTCTCCCCGTTCGACCGGTTCGTGTTGCTGTACATCTCGAAGCCCCCCATGGCGGTAAGCAAATGTTTGCGTTCCTCCCCCAGGAATTTCCGGTAATCGGCCTGTGTCCTGAACGTATAGTTTTCCGATAATGTATTCGTGGTGTTGAGTATGCCTCCATAAGGAACAATACAATGGCCATCGACTCCTTTTACAGGTTCCTCGCCGTACTCTGCATTCCTGAGCCGCGTAACATAATGCGTTTTTTCACCCCACCATTTTTCCTGCAAGGTGGAACTCCGGCTATAATTGCCCGCCACAGTCAAATCCAGGCCTGTCACCACCGTCCATTTCAGATTTACGGAAGCGCTGATGGTGTTGCCATCATACAGATTGGAACTGTTATTGATTTCATTCAGGATATTATACCGGAAAAGATTGTATTTCCGGTTCATTCCCCCGTAACCGCTCTTCTCATAATAAAACAAAGTGCCGTCCTCATTGAAACAAGGCAGGGCGCGAGTCGTATTATAGGCATACTCCATGGCCTTGATCTCGTCCTGCAAATGATTCTTTTTCTGGGCATTCGCGCTCAGGGATACATTCATCCGCAAATTTTCCGAGAAATTGACATCCATTTTAGCCATAGTCGTATACCGCTCGGTGCTTGTCGAACGGCTTACCCCGCCTTCATTATTATATCCCACCGACACATAATAACGGACATCTTCCGAACCGCCCGATACGCTCAGCGTATGACTGTGCGAATAATTGTCGTGCGTCAGTACATCGAACCAATCGGTATTCACATTTTCATACCAGGCCACTTCCTGTTGAAACGCCTCCCAATCCGTCTGTCCGGTTTGCAGACGGTGCAAAGCCCCTTCATACCCCACCATCGGCATATTGGAAGGGAAAATATAATGAGCATCCGCCAATTGCTTGCCGAATTTCACTCTCTCCTGTGAATTCATCAGATTCACGGTCCGGTCGGAATAACGCGGCCGCAATGTCAACTTGGAAGAATGGCTGTACGTCACTCTGGCCCTTCCGATAGCTCCTTTCTTCGTCGTCACGACAATCACCCCGTTAGCAGCCCTGGTGCCGTACAAAGCCGTTGCCGCCGCATCCTTTAAAATGTCTATCCTGGCGATATCTTCCGGGTTGATCCCCGCAATGGCATTGCCGATCAGATTGACATAATCCGGGTCATTGAGTTCCTCGTTGCTCACCTTTACAGGATCCTGCAAAATAAACCCATCCAACACCCACAAAGGTTCGCGGTTACCGATCAAGGAAGAAGTTCCCCTGACCCGTATGCGTGGAGTCGCCCCCACTTCACCGGAATTAAGGGTCAGCATCAGTTCGGGGATTTGCCCCTCCAACGCCTGATCGATGCTGGGCATTCCCGGCACCCAAAAAGCCTCCGCCTTAACCGAAGTGATGGCACTGGTCAGCCGCCGGGGGTCCAGATTCTCGTAGCCGGTATAAATCACCTCCGCAACGTCGAGTGTATAAATATCCTCCTCCATAACGACATCCAGGGATTTCCCCTCCTCAAAAGGAATCTCTTTTTTCTTCATCCCGACAAAACTGAATACCAAAACGATCTCTTCGCCTTCGGGTTTTACCAGCTCGTAATGCCCCGCTTTGTCCGTAGTCACTCCTACGGACGTCCCTTTAATCATCACCGTCACCCCCGGTAAAGGTTTCCCGTCCGTATCGCGCACCGTTCCTTTCATGACCGTCCCTTTTTGCGGATCAGCCTGCCCGACGGCACGGATGACGATCACTTCGTTCTGCCAGACGTAATCCAGCGACTTATGCTTAAAAGCTTCACGCAATATCTCTTCTACCGTGGCCTGGGACATACGGACCGACACTTTCCCGTTTTTCTCCAATTCATGAATATTATACAGAAAGTCCACCTCCACCTTGCCTTTGATTTCCTTGATCAAGGCCTCGATGGAGACATCCTTCAACGAAATGTCCATCTTTTGTCGCTGGGAATAAACACTACCCGAAACGGGAATAACGCTGATTAAAAACAGAAAACAGAATAATTTCATTGCCAGCCATCGACATCCCCACCGATAAGGACGAATGGGAACACTGTAAATCCACTTTTTTTTCATACATCGTTAGTTAAAGTTTGTATTTTGATCTTGAATCACGCACTAAAACGTTCGATAATTTTTGCGGGAATCCGCAAAAATTATCGAACGTAAGGAACGATGAGGACCTTCGGTCCTAAGTAACGATGAACGAAAAATTTAGAGTAACGATAAAGGATGAAGGATAAACGATAACTGTCTCTATAGATGCTTTTTAATGAACGACCGGAACCATCGGTTCCGCTTATAAGGCGCCCCGCAGGGGTCCACTATCGTTCATCGTTCATTAAGTGACCGAAGGGAACTCATCGTTACTTCAATTTTGGAAATTATTCCAAAATTAAACGAACGTTTTTTCCGGTTTCTTTTATATTAGAAAACACTTCAAAACAAAAAAAGGGGGGATTAGAAAGGAATATTCTTTAAATTAATTTTTCAAAATCGTACAAACAAGATACTTGTCAATTTGTTTTTCGGGAAAAATTTTAAAAATGAAAAAAGGCAACTAACAGCAGGTGCTTTAGTTGCCTTTGTATCAATCAACAGATATCTCTTTACTTTTCCACTTCACTGTACAGCACTTGGTCTCTCTGCTCAATTACCCATCTACCGTCTACTTTTCTGACATTTACGGTATCATCGTCTTCCTGATTCCAGGCATACCCACCGCCAGGCAGTTGCCTGCGCTCCAAAACAGCTTGTGTTTTGGGATTCGGTAGAAATACTTCTGCCTGTAAAGAATCCGCAGAAAATACAACGTAAGCAGCCAGTGTAGAATCCTGGCCTGCAGCCGCACTGAACTGAATACCCTCCTCGAACAAACGAATGCAATCTTTGCGAACTTCCGACCAGGTATAGCCTGCCGCAGCGTTGCATCCATGCTTGTCTTTAGCAACACCTAAAGTTTTGCTTTTGTCCACAGGAACATACACTAACTCTACTTGCCCGTCTCCACTTTTCATTGTCAGTTTCTGTCTGTCGACCGCAAACTTACGAATCAACGGCAATGCCTGAAGGTACTGATTTTCAAAATCCATATCCGGACAATACATCATGGTAGCCCCTCCGGGTTCAATGGAAATTTTACCATTTTTCTCAGCAGTGTATTTACCGAAAAAGCGATTGCAACCGGCCGAACCATACACGGCTGAACTGTCCGAAAAAATCAGCGTAGGCATATTTTCCGGATTTTTTACTTTCTGATTTTTTTCGGTCATGGATTCAAGTTGCCATTCATGCGCTCTCAACAATTCGAGAGCCTCTTCCTTCCCCTTACAGCCAGCCAATAAAACCAATACTGTAAACATCATTAATCTCATTTCTTTCATTGTTTCCGTTTTTATTAGTTTCAAAAATTAGATTATCTTCAAAGTCTTCCATACAAATCATATTCATCGGATCCGGTTATCTCCACATCGTAAAAACTACCGATTTGTAAAGATTCTGTCCCTTCAATCAAAACTTCCGGATCTACCTCAGGAGAATCATGCTCGGTCCGTCCTATATAATAATCATCTTCTTTTCGGTCGATGATCACTTTCATACGATTGCCCATCAAGGAGTGATTCAGAGATCCGGAAACCTCCGCTTGTATTTCCATAATCTTTTCGGCCCTTTCCTTTTTTACATCTTCGGGTATATCATCCCGGTAATGCCGATCGCAATAGGTATCCTCTTCGTGTGAATAGGGAAATACCCCCAAGCGTTCGAACTTCATTTCCCGGACAAATTCGCAAAGTTCTTTAAAATCTTCCGGCGTTTCTCCAGGATGACCCGTCATCAAGGTGGTCCGTAAAAAAATTCCGGGAACTTGCTGACGGATTTTACGAATCAGATCGACGGTTTGTTGCTTATTTATCCCCCTTCGCATAAGTTTCAGCATAGAATCGCTACAATGTTGCAAAGCAATATCCAAATATTTACAGACATTGGTTCGTTTTCTCATCACCGATAACAATTCTTCCGGGAAGCCTGCCGGATAGGCATAATGAATTTTGATCCACTCCAATCCTTCAATATCGGCCAGACGATCGATCAGCTCGGCTAAACGATTTTTACCATACAAATCGATGCCGTAACTGGTGACATCCTGAGCAACAACCAATATTTCCCTAACCCCATTTTTCACCAGATTGCGGGCTTCCTCCAATAACTCCTCGAAAACGCGGGATTTATG
>CAJKZL010000138.1 GCA_905204385.1 uncultured Odoribacter sp.
CACCTATTCCCCATCGGATTATCCGGGAAAAGACGTCCGTTTCGCCGTTTTTAAGGAACGCGAAAAAGAGTTATTGCTGGAGGGTTTCCGATGGTTCGATATTATCCGTAACGGATATATCCGCGATTTGCTGCCCGGTGGTTATCAGACAGTCACCAATCAAGACCTCGTAGACGGATGTATGTTTCTGGGTATATCGCCCTCCGCTTTCGAACGGAATACTTTAATGCGTCAGAATGCTTATTGGCTAAGGAAATTTTAATATAGTAAGAATATGAAAACTTTGAATATGTTGATTGCCGGATTGTTTCTGGCACTATTGACCGCCTGCGAACCGGCACAGGAAGTTATCGGCGAAGGTACCCTGGCCAGTCCCTATGTAGATTGTTCCATCATGCAATATTTACGCAACGGCCCTTACAACTGGGACTTGACCGTTGAAATGATAGAGCGTGCAGGACTGACGGAAATGTTCGAAGGGACAGTGGACACTTTACCGGAAATCACTTTTTTGGGCTTCACAAAATTCAGCGTAATGCGCTACGTATACGACCAGGGTAAAGACAGCGTCGCCCAACTGGGGGTGGAAGAATGCCGGGACCTGGTATTGAGGCATGTGGTGAAAGGCAAACATTTAAAAGAAAGCATTGACTATCAGGATACCTCAATGGAAATTTCCGACCCGAAACAAAAAGGAGGAACAGATTTTGTGACCCTGGGAGGAGGAATGTTAAAATTTTTCCTGGTTGCCGATGATTATGCCAACGTTCCGGGGGCCGGAGCCGTTCACATGGGTATATATTCCATATCCGCCGGCAGCAAGGTTCCCACTGCTTCCATCGATATTCAACCCTTGAACGGGGTGGTTCACTCCTTAAGCGATAATTATGAACTCGGAAAAATTTAATCACCCGGATCGGAAAACAGGCCAGATCGCCCGGCTTAAGAATTTCAACCGATCATTAAATACTTAGGTTATGAAATTGAATATTATAGGAATAATCGCTGCTATCCTGAATTTTGGAAGTTGCCATGACGTGGCCGTAGGATTCCTTATTGTAGATCAGGCCTCTTACGATAAAGACTCCCTGGTAGTACGGATAAAACTCGATACCGCCCGGGGAGATTTCAACCCCGAATTCCAGAAATACCTGGACTTCGGCTATTCTTACCTCTACGTCCGGGATTCGTTAAACATTGAAGAAAGAGTCAATTATGGAGCCGACTATAAGGAATACGTCATGGAGGGCCGAAGCTGGGTAAGCTCCAAAATCGAAGGAGTGCAGGGCACTATGCCGGTATACACCCGGATCAAAGACATCGAATCGGACGACGGAGATCCGGAGATTATGAAAAAGGAGCTGAAAGTCCGTGGAGACGGGACCCTCATCCTGCCTACTTTCATCCAGTCGCCTGTCGGGCGGTACTGGATTTCGCTGAGTTTTTCCAACGAAGGCTACTCCAAAGACCTCGACCGTATTTTTACAATCATTGTAACGGAATAGTTTATGAAAAAAATAGGATGTATTCTTGTTTTCCTGTATCTCATGCCTCTGCTTTCCTTAAAGGCCGTCAATGCCTATCCGTTTCCGGTAAGCCTGAAGTTGCCCGACGGAACCAGCCTTGCGGTAAGGATATACGGGGATGAACATTTCAGCTACAGGACTACGGCAGACGGACATTTTATCGCAAAGGGCGCCGATGGTTTCTATTATATGCGGATTGGGACCCTACCGGCGTTCTTCGCCCGGGTGAACTCAGGGCACACGATGCTTCTGCCCGTTCTGCTGCCGAACAAATGGCTTTGGCCATGCGTTCTAAGTCGGTCCCGCCGTCGGTGCGTACCGGCTGGCAAAACCGCCGGATGAAGCTAAGCCGTTCAGGCGAAATACGCACACAGAACGGATTTCCCGTACAGGGAAGTCCGAAATCATTGGTCCTGCTGGTTAGTTTTTCCGATGTGAAGTTTCAAATCCCTGCTGCGGATTTCGATGACATGTTGAATACCCCCGGTTACGCAGGAAACGGAGCAACCGGAAGTGCCCGGGATTATTATTCGGACAATTCAAACGGATTATTTACACCCCGGTTTGTGGTTTTCGGTCCGGTACAACTCCCCCGCAATATGGCTTATTATGGACAAGACGAAGGCAGCAGACACGACATCCATGCCCAAGATATGGTAATCGAAGCCTGCCGGGCAGCCGATCAGGCAGGACTCGATTTTACACAATTCGATGCAGACGGAGACGGCGTGATCGATAATATCTTTATTTATTATGCCGGATACAATGAAGCCGAATTCGGTCCGGAGGAAAGTATATGGCCCCATCGTTCCTATGTACAGGGAAATATTATGTTTGACGGATTACGCCTGAATAACTATGCCTGTTCCTCTGAACTGAAAGGCAACTCAGGACAGCAAATGGCTACCATCGGGACTTTATGTCATGAGTTTGCCCACGTATTGGGATTGCCGGATTTATACGATACGAACGGCGATACGGACGGAAAAAGCTGGGGAGTGTATAATTACTCCCTGATGTGTTCCGGGAACTATAACAATGAAAGCCGTACACCGCCCAGTCTGAGCGTAGTGGAACGTAGTATGATCGGATGGCTGGAGCCTACCGAGCTGACGGCAAAAGGAAATTATAGCCTGGGGCCGCTCAGTAATAACGAAGCCTATTATTATACAACCGACGCCGAGGGAGAGATTTTTATGCTGGAGAACCGGCAATGGGAAAAATGGGATATGCCTCTGCCGGGACACGGCTTATTGATTTATCACATAGACCGCTCCCAACGGATGGTAGCAGGACGCACGGCCGCAAGCCACTGGGATCTGGCCAACAACAGCGTGAATAATGTAGCTTCCCATCCTTGTCTGGAGATTATTCCGGCAAACGGAATATACGGTCCGCCAGACGGCGGGGGAAGCGGTATCTTTTTCCCGGGTTCCACCGGAGTCACCCGCTTCACTGCCGACGGCACCCCCTCTTCACGCCCCTGGTCGGGAATAGATTTAAAAAGAGACCTTACCGAAATCAGCGAGTCGGGAGGAATCATCCGTTTTTCCTATAGCGGAGGCGCCAATGTTCCGGTGGAAGAGGTAACTCTGGAACCGGCAGAAGTGGAACTGAATTTACTATCGAGTGTACAGTTGACCGCAAACATCTATCCCACTAATGCGTTGAATAAAACCTGCGACTGGTATTCTTCAAACCGCAACATAGTAAGCGTAAATGAAAATGGAATAGCGAAAGGTATTGCCGTCGGGGAAGCCGAGATCACTGTCATCACCCGGGACGGAGGGTTTCAGGCCAAATGCAAAATCAAAGTGACCCAAAACTTTGCCCGGCAGGAACAAATCCGGGTGACGCAACGGGATATTTGGCTGAGTTGGGAAAGCAACCCCGAAGTGAGGAAATGGAAAGTGAAATGGAAAAAAACTTCCGCTGCCGACTATACTGTTGCCGAAGCTGATTCGTCCTTATTCAGGATCAGCGGCTTACAGCCCTCATCTTCCTATAAGGTTCAATTGGTGGCTGAAAAAGAGGAAGAGGCCATCGTACTGGAACAGGAAGTTACAACCGACCCTATCACTGCACCGTTTGCTGCCATCGGAGGGATAAAAGGGAAATATGTTGCCGGAGAAACACTACGGTTGACCCTGGTAAACGTGCAGACGGATATTGTATCGGAAAACTGGACCATCGACGGCAAGCCTCTGTTTATCGGACGGGAAATCAAACCCGAGGCCGGAGAACATGAAATCCGTGTAACCGTGAAAGATAAATCCGGAACTACAGAAACAATCGTACGAAAAATAACAATCCAATCCCCATAAAACAACCTATGAAAAATTATTTGTACTTCGGCTTATTATTGCTGTCCATATCCCTGACCGGATGCAAGGACGATTCCGTTGACCGTTCGGAAGACCTGCAACAGCAACAGGATTTTGTAAACACACAGATTCCGGGTATATACCATGGTAAAGAAATCATTTGGTGTTATGATGCCCAATTACACCAAATAGCTTACAGCGACAAAAGCTGCCGTATTCAAACCGATGCCCAGGATAAATACCTGCACTTCGGGTTGGCAGAAGTGCCCGGACCGGACAAGGAAACAGATTTATCGCTAACTGCACAAGGGATTCCGGCAATAGAATCAGGCAGTTACCCTGTTAAAACATTGAAATTGGACAATAAGCTGGTATGGCTGTGGAACAGCGGAGAATCGAAAGGTTTTCTGATTCGTCTGGAATAATAACTTAAACTTAAGAGCTTATGAATTCGATGAAATTATATCTATTGATGGCGGCGCTACTATGCTTCGCCTCATGCAGCGACGATGACAACACCGAAAGCGGAACTCTGTCATTAGATAAAACCTCTTTAACCATGAAGAAAGGAGAGGATACACAGGCCGTCCTGATTAGCGGCACTACAGTATGGGAGGCCAGTGTACCCGAAGAAGACAGCTGGTGTTCGGTGAGGAGAATGAGCGACACGAAACTGGTCGTCATGGCAGAGGCCAACGAAGGACCTGATTACCGGAATACTACCGTTACGGTGAAATCCGGCGGACAAAATTTTGAAATCGCGGTACAGCAAATCGGTGAAATCACTTATGTGCTGGACAAGCCTGAAAATCTGCTTTTCAATGCCGCGGGCGATAGCCTGAAAATAGTACTCAGTGCCAATTGCGACTGGGAATATACAGTAGACGATACCTGGTGTCATGCAGGCCGGGAAGCGGATACATTGTGGGTTTTTGCCGATACGACTTCTCTGACCGATTACCGAACCACCCATCTTCACCTTGCCCTGAACGGCAAAGAAAACTATTTTTCTTTTGAAGTCCGGCAGGTTCCTTACATCGCCCCTGAATTAAGCATCGAGCCTGCACATGGTTCAACACTTATGGTGAATCAAGGAGAAACCGTAGACATCAGAGTAAGTTCTAAATTACCCTGGAATTACAAACTTCAATGTTATACCGCAGGTATCGTAGAATTAATCGGCTGTCAGGTAACCGACAACGAAATCTTAAGACTGAGTATCCCGGCAGACATACCGAACTACACAATGGTCTATGTTTACATATCCTCGGGAGATATGGATTATGCCACCCAATTCTACTTATTGCTGGCAATCGGTTTCCCCCATTAACGATTAAATCCAAATACCATGAAAAAAAATTATACTATATTCTATCTGTTACTAATCCTGTTCACAGGATTAACGACTTTTGTCTCTTGTGAAGACAAAGACGATAGTGTTACCGGCGATCTTTCCTTGTTGCAGGTAAACCCGGATACATTGCGTTTTGTTGTAGAGGGCGGAGAAGCGAAATTGAGCATATGGACTTTATTCACCTGGTTTGCCACCTCCGATCAGGAGGAATGGTGTAAAGTGAAACGCACCGGAAGTTTGCTTTCCGTTACAGCCCAGACGAATACAGGCGACGAACGAATGACTACCGTACAGGTAAAGGCCGGAGAACTTGTGAGGAAAGTCGTAGTCATGCAGGAAGGCATGATTCCGGGCCAGACCCTGCGATTGACCAGAGACCGGCTCGAATTGACTTGTATGGAGCAAGGAGTAGTCGGTGTAAAAGCTTTGTTACCCTGGGATATTGAAATGCCCGAAGCAGATAAATCCTGGTGTAAGGTGACAAAGAATCCGATGGGAGGCATTATGGTTACCTTAAGGGGCAATGAGGAACATCACACAGAAATCACCGTGGTATCGGGAGAGGAAAGAAAAACGTTCGAAGTTACCCAGAAAAAATATAATTTCACTTACCAGGTAGGCGAATTATATCAAGATGAAAACGGTGAATTCAGTGGCATCATATTCTACCGGGAAAATAATCGGATCGGTATTATCTCCTTGCTGGAAGGATACACCACTTTTATGGTGCCTGGCGATCCGGATATAAAAAAATATTTCGGCTTTGCAACTTCCGAACATGCCCTGAATCTGGTAAAAAGGGACTATCCGGATGACTGGCACAGCCGTTTCCCAATGCTTGCCTGGGCTGATGATTTGAACACCCGCTATCATACAAGCGGCTGGTATCTGCTGAATACTTCCGATGGAGCTCTGATTGGAGAGACTTATGACCAGCTAAGGGAACAAAATACTTTAGTGGAACTTTGGGGTGGAGAAATATTCCCGATCCGTTTTATGGACGGAGGAGGAGAATTGCACACCTTCTTAATGACAATCAGGGAAGAAAAAGACGAATATACAGGATTTTGTTTTTATCATACTGCCTGCATTCTCGGCAGCCGGGGAGGAGGTGTCGGTGCCCGAAAAAGGGAAGTCAAAGTAAGTTGCCGTGCGGTGAAATATGTCAATCTTCCGTAATAAATACAGTAGTAACATTTAATCTAAGGCCTGACGGAAACTCCTCTGTCAGGCCTTGAATTTACCCGGTGTCTGTTTCATTCTATCCAGGAAAATAGAAAAGGACATTGCTCAGAAATTCATTCTTGTCTACCCGTGGCTATTCCACTACCATTTTTTGAATTACTACGTCTTTCAAAGGACGGGCATGATCGTCGGTTTCTACCCCGGCAATTTTATCCACAATCTCCAGGCCTTCGATTACTTCTCCGAAAACAGTGTACTCTCCATCCAGATGAGGTGTCCCTCCCACCGTCGTATAAGCTGCAATCTGCTCTTCGTCCCATTTTTCAAGAGAACGACTACCAGCACGCCCTTCTATGTGGTGCTTTAATTCATGACGCAGCACACGTGCAATCTCACGGCGCATTCCTTCATCGTCAAGATAGCCGAATAAACGCATCATACTTCCATAATAAATTACGATCTGTTTTCCCATTTGGTAGCTGTGCAGATATTGGCCTGCAATGTACAAATCATTGTTCTGCGCATAGGGGCTTAGCTTTGTCTCTTCTGAGATGATTACACCGCCGTTAAGTCCCTCATAGAACTTTTCCGGTATCTTTTCTGCCTCTTCCTGCAGGATTTCCTGAAATCTGTCATACTCCATGGCAGTCTTTCCTTTCTGTACTCTGTGCTTTACATCATTACAGATTTATCTTACCGCAGATGTAGAAATTAAGCAAGAGATATATGCTGCCGGAAGGTTATTGGAAATGGCTACATTCGCTTTAAATTAGTTCTCAAATCAAGTTAATTCGCTCTCGAATCGCATTTACAAGAATATTTCTTCTCGAATCTGACAGGTACTCAGACTGGGCAAAAATTGCATCTGCCTCTTCTTCAAACCCATCAAGTGCACTTAGATCTATCCATGAAAAATCCTTGACCAGATGAATTTGTTCTGCATGCGTTTTCTTAAATGGCTTTCCCTGCAGTGACGGTGCCAGTGGTTTTATACGTGATTCCTGTGTGTTATACCAAAGTGACGTTCCACAGTCGAATATTGGCGCTGCCCCAATCCATTCTAGCGTAACTGCGTTTCTTACTAATCCAAAATTATTGAAATGTCGGTCTTCATTTGCAATAATAAAGTCCAATACAATCATTTTTTC
>CAJKZL010000139.1 GCA_905204385.1 uncultured Odoribacter sp.
TTGGCCACCTGAACGGCAACCCATTGGCCTACCGTCAGAATATCGGAAATCTTTCCGTTTTTACTGATTTCCGGTTCCAGTTTCAGCTTGGACACCGGCATTCCCTTGCGGGCGATACATTGTTTTATATAACTGTCCAGCGAATGAAACTGCGGACTCAAATCCAGATAATGCAGAAAAGCATCCTTCTCATACCCTACATTGACAAAAGCAGCATTCAATCCAGGCATGATTTTCTTTACTTTTCCCAGATAGATATCGCCGACAGCAAATTGCATACTCGTCTTTTCCTTGGTCAGTTCCACCAGTTTTTTCTCCCGCAATAAAGCAATTACTATCTCATCTGCTTTTACATCTATAACTAACTCACTACTCACTGCTTAATTTTTTTTATTTCTATATGCCGACAAACCTCGTATCTTTCCGGCCCGGACACAAAGTTACTAAATTTTATGGAAACTCAGACGTCTTTTTTACCGGCCCGGCGGGTACATTCGAACTTTGTACGGGAACGGATATTCTCTTCCCTCTCATTTTATCGTCTTCCGACACCGGAATCTCTCCGTAAAATTGATCTCTTTCCATTTAATCAAATAAACCTAAAGACAATTGCCTTTAGGTTTATAATTTTTTACTCACAAACGCAAAGAATCTTACTTCTTCTTATGCCGATTCTTTCTCAGTCTTTTTTTCCGTTTGTGCGTTGCCATCTTATGTCTCTTTCTTTTTTTACCGCTTGGCATAAATTCCTCCTTTCTTATTTTTTAACATTACCCTTAACCTCGTTAACAAAACTCTTGGATGGTTTAAATGAAGGAATAAAATGTTCGGGAATTTTGATAGTGACGTTCTTTGAAATATTCCGGGCTGTTTTTTCAGCTCTCTTTTTCACCACGAAACTACCGAAACCTCTTAGATACACGTTTTTACCCTCAACAACGGAATTTTTAATTGACTCCATAAAGGCCTCCACAGTTGCCTGGACAGCAACTTTCTCAATCCCGGTCGTTCTCGAAATTTCGTTAACAATATCCGCTTTTGTCATTTTCTTAAATATTTAATATTCAATAATTTATTTCTTTTTGCTCCATTTTCAGTCTGCAAATATAAAGCTTTTCCATTAAGAATAAAAAAAACGCGATGATTTTTGTCAAATTTTTCTGTTTCAGATTTTTTTCCTTAATTTCGCTTTCTGGAAAAATTTCGCATTTTTCACAACCGGGGTAAGGTAATTTTTCGTAACTTGTGTACAATTCTATGCTATATCGAAAGGTGAAGAAGTTGCAAGGATATCCCGGAAGAAATATTAAGTTAAACACTAAAACGTAAGGAGTTGCTATGGTAAATAAAGTGATATTAATCGGAAACGTAGGTGCTGACCCGGAAGTCAGATACCTGGACGGCGGAGTAGCGGTAGCGAATCTACGGCTGGCTACCACGGAAAGATACCGGAATAAAAACGGAGAAAATGTAGATCAGACCGAATGGCACAACATCGTGCTCTGGCGGGGACTGGCGGAAATCGTAGAGAAATATGTACGCAAAGGCATGCGGCTATACATAGAGGGACGGATACGGACCCGCTCCTGGGACGATCAGAACGGCAATAAAAGATATACCACGGAGATCTGGGCGGACAACATGCAAATGCTGTCCTTCAAACAAGACGGAGATACAGGTGGCAACCGGTCTTATTCCGCCCCGGCGAATACAGGCTCATCTGCTCCGGTAACCCCTCCTCTTCCAGCGGACGACAATGATGATTTGCCCTTCTAAAGCTTCCGGCTGAAGGCTATTGCTCCTGAAAGCGAAAAACCTTCAGCCGAAAGCTTTCAGCTTTCTTATTGTTTAATTAATTTTATTCATTTTGGAAACAGACGCTTATGACGCGGCACAAAGCATATTCCGCGGTACTTTCGACTTGGTAGACTTCGTTTTTCTCATTATTCTCTTATTCCTATTGCTTTGCTCTGCCTTGGTATCGGGTTCCGAGGTAGCTTATTTTTCACTGACACCGGGAGATTTAGACAAATTGAAGGAAAAAGGCTACGACAAAGTGGCCAACTTGCACAAAAAACCCAATCTGCTGCTATCGACCATATTGATCACCAATAATTTCGTCAATGTAGGCATCGTCATCATTTCGACCTACCTCGTGAACACTTTATTCGACTTTTCCCGGAATCCGGTATTAGGCTTTTCGATACAGGTCATCCTGGTTACCTTTATTATATTGTTGTTCGGAGAAATCATTCCCAAGTTATATGCCAACCGGGCACAGGTACGCACCGCCATTTTCATGGCCGGACCGTTGACCTTTCTGACGTATGTATTCCGGCCGCTATCGCTCTTACTGATCAATTCCACCTCGGTGATCAGCAAACGCATGGCCAAAAAAGACGGCTTATCCATCGATCAATTATCGAAAGCCTTGGAACTCACCCAGGACGAGGAAATCAACAATGAAAAAGAAATTCTGGAAGGCATCGTCCGGTTCAGCAATATCGATGCTATAGATATTATCCGTCCCCGCATCAATATCATAGCCCTGGACATCGAGGACAGCTTCGAACATGTAAAAGATGTCGTGATCGAACATGGCTATTCCCGCCTGCCCGTCTACCGGGAGAATCTGGACACCATAGAAGGGATTCTTTATGTGAAGGATTTGCTCGCTCACCTGAAAGAACCCGGGAATTTTCAGTGGCAATCGCTTATCCGCCCGGCCTATTTCGTTCCGGAAACTAAAAAAATCAACGACCTGCTGGAGGAATTTCAACTTAAGAAAGTCCATTTAGCCATCGTCGTCGACGAATACGGGGGTACTTCCGGCATCGTTACCATGGAAGATATTCTGGAAGAAATCGTGGGGGAAATCAACGACGAATACGACGAAAAAGAAGAAACGTTTACCCGCTTGCCCAATAATGCCTATGCTTTTGAAGCCTGCACCCTGCTCAATGATTTCATTAAGATTGTCGACGCAGACCAGGACAGCTTTAAAGACATCGAAGGAGAAGCCGATACCTTAGCCGGACTGATCCTTGAAATCAAAGGAGAACTTCCTCATAAAAACGATGTGGTCACCTACCATGAACATAAATTCACCGTCATGGAAGTCGACAACCGGAGAATCAAAAAAATAAAATACGAAAAAATCTGAGCGAGCCCCTGTCCGGCCTGCCTCAGAACAGAAAAAGGCAACAGGGATCGTAAAAACATAAAAATCTATGCCCAAGGTCATTTTAATCCTGTCAGCCTTGCTGCTGTTCGCCGGTTGCGGTGAAAGCTACACCCCTAAACCCTATGGGTATTTCCGGATAGACTTTCCCCCCAAACAGTGGCTGCGGACAATCGACTCGCTCCCCTATTCCTTCCTACTGTCTGCTTATGCCCGCTTGCTGCCCGACCGTACCCCCGAGGCTGAAAAAGGATGGATGAATATCGACTACCCGTCTTACAATGCCCGTATCCATCTTTCCTATAAAAAGATATCGGCCGACACCTCCCTGGCAAGCTTTATCGCCGATTGCCACCGCATGGCCTATACACACACCATTAAAGCGGAATCGATCAACGAAAAATACTTTCAGCGCAATCACCTCTCCGGGCTGGTCTACTACATCGAGGGCAACGCCGCTTCATCCACTCAATTTTTTATTACCGATTCTACCCGTCATTTCCTGCGAGGCGCCCTCTATTTCAACCAACATCCCGACAAAGACTCCCTGGCTCCCGCAATCCATTACCTGCGGCAGGACATCGTCAACCTGATGGAATCCCTGAGTTTTAAGTAAAGGGAAACAACAACTATCTGATGGCGGTATAGGGCACCGGAATCCCCAGCAAGTCACATAACATCGGCATCAGGGAAGTCATCGGAACCTCAGCGGGCAAATGTACCGGTATACCTGCTCCGTATAAATAAAGCGGCACTTTATTCCGCTTACTGTAGCGGACATAATTATCTTCCCTGTCTTTCAGATCCGGAATCCAGGTGGGCTGTAAAGCAAACAAAACATCCCCGCTCCTCTTTTGCGAAAAAGAATGCTGGAACAATAGTTCGGTACCGGACGAAGAAGCATTGTGAGTCAGGGCATGAGCGGTGATCACCCGGGACACCCCTTCGAATTCGATTAAGAAATCCGCAATCTTATCCTGTATCTCCTTCAAAGGAATTTTCTTTTTTTCAATCAAGCCCCGGTCCAGATATATCTGCCCCGAATCATAGTCCGACACCCAGTCACCCTCCCCATACACCAGGTTTAAAAACGACTTTAACAAGGCCACAGCCTTAAATATGCTGAAATACCCCGAAGCAAGCCTCATCTTGCCGAGTTCTTCCGGCAATAATTCCCTGGCCTCTGAAAAAGTCAGGAAAACGGTGTAATTCCCTTTTCCGACGCGGCTATCCAACTCTTCGAATAACTTAGCCACCTCCCGGTCCAGGCGGAGAACTACATCCTGAAATTCCTTCGAATACACTCCCAGATCCCTATTCATATAGTCAAGGCAAGAAAAATGAAGGGACAGTAAATCCGGGTCGTTATCCCCTCCCAATTGCTCAGCCCGGATCAATTCCAATGCCAGATCGGCTACCATAGCGTTCGCATAAGGAGTTGCCTTGAGAATCCGATAGGTGTCATACTTGCGTTTCGCTTGTGCCAGATCATAATAAAAACCGCTGGCCAATCCCACCTTGCTCTTGATTTTGATCACCGACGAACTGCCGTTTTCATCCGCCAGCGACATCCATCCCCGACGGATATAATAATCGCTTTCCATAGCGGCATTGTAACGGTTCAGCCAGCGCGGCAGCGTATCGGCATAAAAATCCGAAGAAATCCATTTCCCCGTTTTCTCACTCAGCCAGATCGCCATATTGGCGCAACTCCCCCCGCTCAACACCGCCTCTTCTCCATTCACGGAAATACTGTAAACTTTCGAAAACGCATTATTCATCTTCATGGCGCATCCCAGCGTTAAAGCCTGCAGCCAGCCGGGACTCAGCCCGTTTCCCGATTCACCACCTGTCAAACGATGCTCATCGCTCGACACATTGTTTTGCCTTTTGTTACGAAGACGGTCATACCAATCATGAGAAACCACTCCATGCTCGGAGGGCAGCAACCCCGTATAAATGGTCGCCTGATCTACTCCCGTTTGCGAAAAAAGATAATCATAATTTGCCATCGTCGCTTTTCCCTGTCCCAGGAGTCGTTTCAGTCCCCCTTCCGAAAGTTCATGCCTATAGATCGTCAACCATTCGGGATAAAAGTGACTGACCGTGATCCCCACCACCAAACGGGTCTTGTTGTCTGCCCCCCGACTCATCACTGAACAGAACAAGAAAATAACAATAAATGCTTGTTTCATAGGATTATGATTTTCAACCGCCTTGAGCATGACTCCTTTTCAGGCGCATAAAGTAAGTTTACGCACAAAGATATAAATTGTCGGACGACTTACAAAGCCCTGTCCGTCATTAATTCCAATTGAAATAATTTTCAATATAAAACGAACTATTCTTAAAAAAAATATTCCGAATAATGATAATTTACAACTTTTAGTGGCTTCGATCGGATTTTGTTTACTATATTTACAGCAGCTAACAGAATTTTCTACAAATGACTGAAAAGAGATATATACTCGCCGAAAAATTGCGGAATTACATTGCCCGCTACGGCATTAACGATTTCAACGAAGAACATCTGGCCAAAACCGGTCTGACATTGAATGAGTTAAAAGAAAATTTCACGGACCGCAGGGATATGATCGATGCTATCCTCGAATACGAAAGAAGATGTTTCGAGGAAATTTTTAACGAATACAATTTCGAAGGATGGAATGCCATTGATATCATGCTGATGGTCAGCAATGAAATCAACAACCGTTTTTTTTACGTCACGCCTTCCGTCACCATTACCTTATACCGGATTTATCCGGAAATATTTGAAAAGCACTTGCAGGAACGGTCTGATTTCATTTACGAAAAAATTAAAATCAACATCGAGAAGGGAATGCAACAAGGCATGTACAAAAAGGACATCTCCAGCGAGATGATCGCCCGAATGTATATAGCCAAACTCAACGACATCCACAATCCCGAGATCTACCCGCCCGAGGGATTCACTTTCGCTACTATATTCAACAACCTCATCGACAATGTGATAAAAAGCATCACCAACGAAGAGGGACGGAATTATTACAAACAGCGGAAACAGTTGTATAGCATATTGAATTTCAGATAACGACTACGACAAAAACCTAATCCTATGAAATATCAAATCGACGACATAGATAGGAAAATCCTTTCCTATCTGGTGAAAAATGCCAGGGTACCATTCCTGGAAATCGCACGCGAATGCGGCATATCGGGCGCCGCCATCCATCAGAGGGTGAAAAAGATGGAAGATGCCGGTATTATCGAAGGTTCCCGTTTTATTGTCAAGCCCAAAGCCCTGGGATTTAAAATCTGCGCTTTTATCGGCGTCATCCTCGACAACGCTTCACACTATAAAACCGTGGTCAAAGAAATCGAGAAAATCCCCGAAGTCATCGAATGTCATTTCATCACCGGGCATTATTCCTTTTTTCTGAAAATACGGTGCAACAGCCATCAGCATCTTATGGATATACTGATCAATACCCTGCAGAATATTCCGGGCATTGCCAAAACCGAATCCTTTATCTCCCTGGATCAATTTATTGAAAAACAGGTGGATATTTGTACGGAATAATCAAAAAAAGCCGGAGTTTCCTCCGGCCTTTTGCTTTTAGTATCATAGCCTTATCATCAGCTTATCGTTCTCCTTGTCGCAATCCACTTCCAGGTTTGCTCCTTCAGCAACTTCCCCTTTGATAATCACTTCAGCCAGTTCATCTTCCAGGTATTTTTGTATAGCCCTTTTCAGAGGACGCGCACCGTACTGAGGATCATAGCCTTTCTCGGTGAGGAACTCTTTGGCGGCTTCCGAGACCTGCACATGATAACCCAGGTCGCCGACTCTCTTCAACAAGCCTTTCAGTTCGATATCGATAATCTTATGGATATCCTCCTTGCTCAAAGGATTAAACACAATCACGTCGTCGATGCGGTTCAGAAATTCAGGCGAGAAAGCGCTCTTCAAAGCTTTCTGCACCACACTTTTGGCATAATCGTTATCCCCGGTCCGATCGCCGGCGGTGAAGCCGATCCCTCTGCCGAAATCCTTCAACTGTTACAGGACCTTTGGGCTACCGGTTCGACAAAGCAGGTCGCCGAAGGCGTATTGGCGGCGACTTCCATTTGGGGAGAAGACCTGAACCGTATTCCGGGATTGACCGGTATGGTAAAAGGTTTCCTGGATGCCATTGAAGAAAAAGGAATGCTTAATGTCGTTAAAGAAATTTGCTGATGCGGACTTATATACAAATAAATCCGGCGGACAATGGCGTCTTCGCCGTAAAGGATTTACAGGCCGGTGCATCTTTGGATATCAACTGCAAAACAATTGTTGTCCTGCAGGTTATCCCTGCT
>CAJKZL010000140.1 GCA_905204385.1 uncultured Odoribacter sp.
TACCCTGGACGAACAATGTGCTTTATTGCTACGATCTGAAAGGTGATTTCAAATCCGCAGTGCCTTTGGCGGGAAGATTGCCTAAGGGTAAATTTAAGGTGCAGGATAATTTGCTGACGGTGGTGGCCCTGCCTTTCGACAGAGGGGTGAAATGGGCGGCATTTTGCCAGGATTTCGATACCGGGAGGTTATTGGATAGTGTAGCGGCCGGCCCTTATGCCGTTAACTCGGATTATAGTAATGAAGTGAACGGAGATTGGGATAATAACTCTTTTTATTTTTTTGTGTGGAAAGGGAAACAGGACTCTTTGTATCGCTATGAGCCGGGAAAGAATAGTCTGACTCCTTGCTTTACGGTAGATTATGGGGGTATCGAGGAAATTCCGATACACGATTATCGGGAAACAGGGGATTATTTTTGGTTTACCACTTCAACTATAGTGCAGACCAGTAAGAATAACTATACCAATAAAACGGAGAAATCCATATTGGTGGATAAAAAGAATCGTACCGCAACTTCTTCTTATAATGTGGAAAACGATTATTTAGGATATTATACATCACTATGGAGCTTTTCGAATGGCTACTATGCGGAGAATATAAGTCCGGTTAAATTGAAGGAAAAGCTTGAATAAGCCAGCAAAAGGAAGGATCTTACTCCCGAAGTAGAGCAAAGAATCGACGATTTGCTTGCCGATATCGATGAAGTAGGGAATAATTATGTGATTATCGGGAAAATGAAGAAGTAAGGCGATGAATCATGATTTACGGTCGCGGAGGACCGTAAATCATGATTCATCGGATGCTAGAACCGGTATTGTACCATTAAGTTGATCCGATTGGCATTGCCGTAATTTTTATCGAAATTATTCCGCCTTCCATATTCGTATTCGATGCCGGTAGTTCCGAATTCTGTGAAATTCCACAATAAATTGGCTGCGGCAAACTGGGCGTATTTATAATCGGTGACGGGTAAGGTGCTCCGGTTTTCCATGCGGGTATAACTATAGATCAAAGAAGAGTAGAGCTTGGGATTCCAGTTGAACTGGAAAGCGCCGAATACGCCCCACATGGACGGGGCTTCCAGTTTGCCGGGATCGCCGGCCTCAGGGATCAGATCGTAGCCCAGGCCTGAAATGTCCTGAATATAGTTGGCGATGGCTTTTCCGTAAACGCCCTGGAACATAAAATTCGCCCTTTCTCCCATATTGAATTTACCGCTACCCATAACACCCCATCCGGTACGGATTTTGTCCTTATGAGTGAGGGCATTTTGGTAGCTGATATTCCTCAGGACGGCCCCGACCTGAACATGGGCGCCATTTTTCATGCCATATCTGATGTTTAAAGGGATATCCGGGACTTTCTGCCGGATTTTCCGGGTATAGTCTCCTTTGGTGTAGTTCGCTTCGGCATATTCCAGGGCCAAAGAGGCTTGCAATTCCTCGGTGAAATGGTAAGTATAGCGGATCATGGGTTGACGGATCTCGATGGCGCTGCCCGGCCCTTCCTGGTCGATCGTGGTAGGCACGGAGGTCATATCCCCGAACGTGCTCCACGCTTTTCCCAGGGTAAATCCTTTGAATTGTACAAAGGCTTGCTGCAATTTAGGGGTATTCTGAGGACCTTCGAATTGCATTTCTATATAAGAAACCAATTTCCCGACATTGGTGTTGCCTACCAGTTTGAAAAATAATTTGGATTGTCCCAGGGTCATGCCATAGCTTGGGCCTGCCTGATATCCCTTGGGATCGATCGACGAGGTGGTAAATAAATTATAATCGGGTAAGCCATTGAAATCGTAAACTCCGTTGAGTTGCACATAACCGCCTACACCGAAAATGAAATCCTTTTTGTCATCGAAGAAGATGAAGCGGGGAGCGGCCGGATCTTTAAATGCCAATGGGAAAGCCTCTTTCATCATGGTATAAAAGTTGTGAATATCACGGTCTTGAGACACCGATACCACATTGACTTTCTGAGCCTGCCCCTGGCTATAAAAACCGATAAACAGGACCGAAAGCAAAATGAGTGCGAATCTTTTTTTCATAGTTTTGATTGTTTAAATTCTGGTTTAACCATTTCAGGGTAGTCGTATATACGGGAAGTTCAGCTAAAAGTAACCCTTAGCTTGTGGTAAAGAACCTTAAAATAGCGATAAAGCTTTCGCAGCTATAGTTTAGTTTTCCTCTCATTTTTTATATATTCGCATCAGATAATGATTAAAATAGGTAATGATGAGAAAAATCGGTATTTCTATGGTCCTGGTCTTATTGTTAAAAGGGATGGCATTCGGAGAATCTCCGGCATTGAAATTTAATGCGTAGGGTAAATTCAAGATCGTGCAGTTTACAGACGTTCATTTTAAATATGGCAATCCTGCTTCAGATATCGCTTTGGAGCGGATAAAAGAGGTGCTGGATGCTGAAACACCTGATTTTGTCATTTTTACGGGTGATGTCATTTATGGCCGTCCGGCAGATTTGGGAATGTCGGCAGTGTTGCAGGTGGTGGCCGACCGGAAGATACCGTTCGGGGTGGTTTATGGGAATCATGACAATGAACAGGGAATGTCTAGGGAAGAATTGCTGAAAGTGATCCGCAAGATACCTTATAATCTCACCGGCCAGGCGGAGGGGATCAGTGGAGTGACTAATTTTATCCTGCCGGTGAAATCCTCCGACGGAAATCGGAATGCTTTGATTTTGTATTGTCTGGATTCACATTCCTACTCCTCGGTCAAGGGCATCGGAGGATATGATTTTCTGAAGTCGGATCAGATAGAATGGTATCGGAAAAACAGCAGGGAATTTGCTGCCGCAAACGGGGGGAATCCTGTGCCTGCCCTGGCATTTTTCCATATTCCCTTGCCCGAATACAACCAGGCGGCTGCGGATGAAAATGCCATCCTGGTGGGGACGCGTATGGAAAAAGCTTGTGCCCCGGTTTTGAATACCGGCATGTTTGCCGCCATGAAGCAACAAAAGGATGTAGTCGCTGTGTTTGTCGGGCACGATCACGACAATGATTATGTAGTCGATTGGAAAGGGATTTTATTGGGATACGGCCGGTATACCGGAGGGAATACCGTTTATAACGATTTGCCTAACGGCGCCAGGGTCATCGAGATGACCGAAGGCAAGCGAAGCGTGGATACCTGGGTCCGGCTGGAGAATGGCCAGGTGATCAACCGCGTTCTCTATCCCGACGACTTTGTCAAAAAAGGAGATCCGAAATAATTCGATCAAGGGGACGGTTCCTTTGGTTGATTAAAAAAATCAACAAAAGGAACCGTCCCCTTGATCGGAATCAATAGTTGAAGCATGAAAATTTATCTTTGTTTTTGTTTTTTTCTGCTGATGGCTTGCCAGAGCAGGGACGCTAAGTTGGAGAGGGCATTCCGGCTGGCCGGTGAAAATCGTGGGGAATTGGAAAAAGTGCTTCAACATTATTCCCGGCAAAAAGCGGATAGTCTGAAGCTTAGGGCGGCCCGCTTTCTGATCGGGAATATGCCGGGACATTGTACCCTGATATGTCCGGAATTGGAGGCTATACGCCAGGATTCTACACGTTCTTATTTTGAACGGAAAGTATGGGATATTTGTGCCGGGAATTATTCCGACATCCGTAGCATTTCCGAAAGGAGGGAAGACGTGCAATATCTTACGTCGGACTTTCTGATTCGCCATATCGATGCTTCGTTCGCTTTATTGGAAAAATATCCCTGGAACCGTGATCTCCCCTTCGAACTCTTTTTAGAATATTTGCTGCCTTATCGCCTGGAATATGAAGAAGTAGATTTCTGGAGGGACTCTTTCCGCATACATCCGGGGGCTCTGGCGGATCTGAATAGCAACGACGATTTAAAATATGATGTGTGGAGAGCTGGCAGAGTATTTAAGTTTGAGCAACAACCGGAATTTTCGGGACGGCCGTTAGAACTTTTTGGAGAAAGACGGTTTCCGGATTGCCGGGACCTTTATCTCAGGAAAGAATTTGAGTATAGGGCATTGGGTGTTACCGGGGTTTTGGATTTCTTGCCTTGTTATCCCAACCGGAATGGTTATCATTATTGGTCTTATATCTTGTCTCCCTTTCGCAAACAGACAGCCATCAACGGGGCTCCGAACAGCAAGGCGGCCAAGGTATACCGGAGGACGTTTTCCCGGCAGTTGGAACTGAAGCCGGCCAAGGGAGAACGTATTCCGGATCTTTTTGCCAATCCCTTCAACAAAGATGTCACCGCTACCTATTTTCATACGGCGGACGTGACCATAAACATCAGGGAAAAATTGCAGGGAAATCAGCGCTATGCTTAATTGTGCGTGTTTATCAACCTGGTTTGGCAACCCATAGCCATCGGTGAAGTGAAAGGAATAAAGGTAAGATTCGAGGACATGGGGAAGGATTTGGCTTATCTTCCGGTTTATTATCACGGCACCCAAAGACGTGATCTCGATTATCCTTTTATTCTCAGAATGAACGGGCGGCAGGATAAGTTGATTCCCGATACGACTAAGCTCATTCACTTGCATTTAATCCGGAAATACCCTTATGGAGAACGGGTGTTTTTCGACCATTTTTTTGATGAGGTTTATATGGAAGCTTCTGAAACCGCCGACTTTCAGCGGGCAGATACTGTTTTTAATATCCGGATGGGGGATAATCACTATATGGATCTGTCGCTTTCTTCTGAAAAGAAATACCGGTATTGGAGGGTGGCTCATCCCAGGGCGGTCGCTAATATTGCCGAATTTATGTTTTGGGACCGGAATGGGCAATCCGTTCGTGGGGAGACTGAAGGTTCGGGAAATAGATGTCTGGACATGGACCCTTTAACCGCTATCGATTATGGAACAAAAGAGCTTGTCCTGGATTTCGGGGAGCCTGTTGCCTTTTCCCGGGTAGTTTGTTTGCCGCGCAGCGATGGCAACGGCATTTATGCCGGGGATGAATATGAATTGATGTATTATGGCCGGAATGGATGGGTGTCCCTGGGGAGTAAAATCGCTACGGATTTTTTTATCGATTTTTCAGATGTGCCTTCCGGAGCATTGTATTGGTTGAGAAATCTCAGCGGCGGGGTAGAGGAACGTATCTTTACGTTTGAAAACGGAGAAATCAGGTTTTGGTAATAAAGGCGATCAAAGGAACCGTCCCCTCGGTTGATTAGTCGGGTACTTTCAGGCAATAGCCTTTGCCGTAGGAAGAGAGGATTTCAATATTGGGGTCGGCTTTGAATATTCTTCTCAGTTTAGAGATATAATCCCGCAACAGGTTGATCTTGGTTTGGCTGTCATTGTTCCAAAGTCTTTTGCATATCGCTCTTTTGGAGACATATAGGCCTTTGTTTTGACAGAGGATATTCAGAACTTCCGCAAGCATTCCGTTGAGAGGATAGATCCGATCCCCGATATCGAGCCGGGAATATTGGGTATGAAAGCTGCAAAAAGGAGAGAGGTGATAAATTTCCGTATGGCGTTCAGGAATTTCGCTGCCGCCTGTCTTGCGTTGCCATGCGGCTTCGATGCGGGCACAAGCTTCTTCGATGCCCCCGTCTTTACGGATAAAATCCGCTGTCCCGATTTTCAAGGCCAACACGCAGTATTCTGTATATGAGCTTAAGATGAGGACCGGCGTGTCAGGACTGATGTTCCGGATCAGCAGAAATACCTCGATGCCTGTTTTTCCCGGCATTTGATAGTCGAGCAGGACGATGTCCGCAGGGGATTCCTGGAAAGTCAGCCAAGCTTCGTCGCCGTCGTAAACCGTTTGGACTTTATATCCGTTTTCTTCCAGCGCTTCGGTCGTTTCCTGAGCGGTGATCCGGTTGTCTTCTGCATAAAGTATTTTTAGTTTGCTTTCCATCCTTTTTCCTGTACCGTTGGTGACGGCAATATACAAAATTTATGGGGAATTTATAATACTTTAGCCGATAATTAATGTACCCGCATCCACACGATCCGGTTCAGAAGATCGTTGATTTTTTCTAACATACGTTCATAATTCCGGATATTGTTTTCCAAATGGGCAGAGAGTGGTTCGCGGGAGCAAATTTCAGCCTGTTCGAGCATATTTTTTTCGGAAAGGAGTATTTGTTCGAGTTGTGGGTAAAGTTCGCGTATGAAGTGTTGGACTTTTTCGCGTTGGAGATGCACGATGGCCTGTTGTCGCTTTGTCAGCCTGTAAAGTAAATAGCTGAACCATCCTGCCAGCAGGACCGATGCCAGGGCAATGATCAGCCATCCTCGGTTGTGGTGGAAGGATGACATCCAGGGATAAGCCAATTGTACTTCCAATCGGTGACCTTCTACAAATCCCAGTGGCATTTTGAAGGTCACCGGCATAAAGATTGCCGGTGCATTCGCTGGATAACGGTCGATGATTTTTCCCGATGAGTCCTTGTGGAAGTAAATGGCCCGATGACGGTTGGACGAAATTTTGCGGTATGGACCATCTATGGAATCTATAGACCACCAAGTATCCCGTAAGTCGTAAAACATATGGCCATAAACATATCCTTGATTGGTGTGGGTGCCCATAGGCATTGTCGTGTCTTTTTGGTTACGGACAATGGTGATTGTTTTTTCTGCCCAGTTATTTTTGAAGTAGGTGGTGTCTTCGCGCCATCTGAAAGCATCTTTACTATGGTCTAAAACGGCTTCGTCCAGTAAGATTCCTTCCCGGTTCCGGAAAGCGTTTCTTTCGGCACTATAGAGATTGGTCAGCCAGATTATGTCGGACAACAAAATAGAAAGGAAAAAGTAATAATAAATGGCAGGAGATAAGGAAAACCGTTTGGATTTCATCGGAGTGTCCGTATCGAGAGCCAGGGAGAACGTCGTTCCTTCGTTCTCTTTACTGCTGACGTGAAAATATCCTTTATATTGGCGGACGATTTTCCGGATATAGGCTAATCCTATACCATGATTATCGCTATGAGGGTTTATCCGGAAACCCGTTTTGAAAATATTTTTTTGTAAACGCTCGGGTATGCCCCTTCCATTGTCCTTTACCGATATCAGCAAACGTCCACGTTTGTCCCGGGCACAGGTAACGACGATGCGCACCGGCCGGCCGGCATGTTTGACGGCATTGCCGACGAGGTTGTCGATGATGTGCAGCAGGTGGAACGGATCCGCTACAATTTCCGCCTCTTCCATTGTGAAATCGAGGTCGATTCGGAGTCCTTCGTTTGCGTCGCGATGTGCAGCGATTAGTTTTTCGATGGCCTCTTTCAGGTTAAAAGTCCGGTTATCGATCTTTCCTCCCCATTCGCTGGCGGAACGGAGAGTCAGTTTTTCCATTTCAGCTAATAACTCTGTGGACTGTCGACCGGCAATCCGAAGTTTTTGCAAGATTTTGCCGGTTTCCCAGTTGCTTAAATTTTTTAGAATGCGTTTTTCGATATCCCGGTTTGTGCATAAAGGAGTTTTCAGGTCGTGAATAAAATCGGTTTGTTTTTCAAGCAGGGAGTTATTTCTTCT
>CAJKZL010000141.1 GCA_905204385.1 uncultured Odoribacter sp.
CTGCTCTCTTTGCTTCGGAACATCATAACCGACATTTAACTCCACTATAGCGATGATTCCTTTCTCGGGGGCGTGTTCCCGGAGAAAGAGGTATTCCTGAACATAGTGTAATTTCTCGTCCTGGCCCCGTACCTGTATGATGCGCATGAAAGGAGTGGTGATATTTTCCTTGCGGATACGATCCTGAAAATCCAGAATCGCCATGCGATCTTCTTCGCATACATTTTGATAAGTTGGCAATTGATCGGGCAGTTTTTTTTCGTTCAAATTACTGTACCAGGCGGGAGAGGCGAAGCCTTTACGGTCCAATAGATTGTAAGCTGCGACTCCAACACCGATCGTTTCTGAGGCAAACTGAAAAATATGTTCCCATCTTTGCTTGGCTTCGCGTTCGCGTTCCAGTGGGGTCAAGTCGATGGCTACGGCCATGTAATGGGTTTTTATTCTCTCTGCATTCAGTAAAGGTTTTACAATCAGGTCCCATTTCTTTTTTTCAATAACCCGGTTCGGAAGTTTTTCCTCCTGAGTTTCTATTTCTTCATTGATGGCTTGGTTTTGCCGGAGCATTCGAAGCGAACTTTCTTTGAGGTGAGGATGCAGGAAAATATGTCCGCAAAGGATATCTTCTTTCCGACAGGGTTCATGGTTTTCTTTTCCGTCGATAATCCTGAAAAGAAGCTTTCCTTCTGCATCGTAAAGTGCAAAATCCATGGCGGAATTTTGATAGATCGTTTTTAATCTTCGATACAGATTCCGGTAATTTTCGTATTCTGTCCTTATTTTCCGGGTAAGCATCAAATGTCTAACCACTACTAGTGTGATCCCCGCCAGAAGGATCAGGAGCAGGGTGGTGAGGAGGATCGTTCTTTCGTGGCGTTGATAAAAGGACGGCGGTATATTTTTGTAAATCACTCCTTCGATTTGTTGTGCTTTTTTTTCCAGTCCATAGCGTTTTAAAGCCGGTACGTTCAGATGAATTTCGGTTTGACTGACTTTTCGAAAGGGTATGGAATCTACCGGGACGCCGTTTAAGAGGGCGCTGATCTGACGGATGGCCGGTGAAGTGATTTGCTGTATGGGGATGTGTACCCCGCCGAGCCAGTAGCTTTTCTCGATGGGGCGTTCGGTCAGGGTGAGAATGGGAGAAGACAGGACATGAGTGAACAGGGAGTCGATTTCTTTTTCGGGCCGTTTGCTGTAAACGCCGTTTATATTCCAGGCATAGGTAATGAAAACCCGGTGGGGGACGGGTTGCAGCATGGCATCGAAAATCGAATCCGTATTCAGGCGGTTGTGAAAGATGGTTTGCAACCGGACGTTGGGCAAAATCTCCGGTAGGACTTGGCGTAAGCGATATAAGGCATAAGCACTTTTATAATAGTCGTTGTCTATCCAGACGAGTTCTTGCAAGTCGGGGAAAAGCTGCTGCAGCAATTCCAGGTTTTCGCGTACCGGAATTTCTGACATAATGCCGGTCAGATGATAGTTGCTCGTAAGCAGAGTTTCGCCACTGGGAAGCCGGGTGGCTTTGTCGGCCATGTCGATTCCGACATGCCGGAGAAGCTTGTCGTAGTTGGCGGCAATGGAATCGTTTTTAAATACCGAGACAATTTGCCTGTTCTCCGCAGCGTCTGCGGCATGAAGATCCTGGATCTGTTCGGGCATTTGGAAATAGGTGGTGTGAAGGACGAGCGAGTCGTTCAAGGCACAACACACGAGGGGAATGTCGCTCCACTTACCTTGCCAGATATGGAGGAAAAGGTGTTTGTAATAGGCTTCTTCGCCGATTGTGACGATCAAATCGGGTTTGCTCCCGATGTGGTAGATGCTGTTTTTATCCTGGTTTTCCGGATCGATCGTGTCGCCTTCCTCTTCGGCCATTTGCCAGATGATGGCCCGTAGGGTAAGTAAGACGTTGGCATTGGTCTGGGCTTCTTCAATATTCAGGTTGCCGGTATAAATGCGGAGGGCCGGATATTGCCGGCTTAGGTTGGCTCTCAGGCTGTCGGCAATTTCTTTGCTCCATCGGGTTTCCGGATGATAACTGTTGAGGATAAGCACTCTTTTGTTGCTGCCGGTGTGTTGTAAGCTGTCCATAGCAGGTCCGGCCTGTACCCGAAAAAGAAAACAGGAGAAAAGAAATGCCCAACAGAAGAATATTTTGGTGAAATTACTTAACATGGTTTAACCAGTGGTTTATGGTTTCTAACAAAGTTTTTTTATCTAAAGGTTTTGCTAAAAAAGCGTTGAAACCGTTATCGAGTGCTTGTGTTTCATCTTTGGAGAAGGCATATGCCGTGGTGGCGATAATGGGGATCGTCCGGGATTGTGCGCGGATTTCCAGCGTTGTTTCATATCCGTTTTTTCCGGGAATTTTAAGATCCATCAATATCAGATCGAAGTTTCCCTTCCCGAATAAGTCGATGGCTTCTTCACCATTCCAGGCATGCGAAATGCGGAAGTGGTTTTTGAGCATGAAATGAAGCAACAGGAAATTGCTGGGATCGTCTTCCACGATTAAAATGTGGGGTTGGTGGTGTGGTTCCCTGTCGTCACTGAAAGTGGGAAAATTGCCAGCAGAAGGGGAAGTGACGGGTTTCGCTTTTTTTACCGGAAATATTGCCCGGAAAGTAGAGCCCCGGCCTTCTTCGGATTCGACGCTTATTTCTCCGTTAAGACCCTCCACGATGGCCTGCGAAATGGATAATCCCAGTCCGTATCCCTGAGCGGTTTTGTTTGCCCGGTAAAATCGCTTAAAGATCGATTGGCGTTGGGTTTCGGGAATGCCGATACCGGTGTCGGAGACATATAAAGTCAGTCTATCCTGGTCGAGGCGGTAGCCCAGTCGGATGCTTCCTTGTTTCGTGAATTTAAGTGCATTGGTTAAAAAATTGGTCATCAATTGCTTCAGGCGAATCTTGTCGGTAAGGATATACAATTCTTTTTGCGGGCATTCGCAGCTGAATTGCAATTTTTTTTGATTCGCCTTGATCTGATAGATTGTAGCCACATCCTGTAGCAGGGCATTGACATCCGTGACGGAATAGGCAAAGGTCATCGATCCGGATTCGATTTTGGATAAATCGATAATATCGTTCACCAGCCGGAGTAATATTTCATTATTTTCTTCGATGTGGTGTATCATTTCCTGTCGGATTTCCAGGTCCCCGGTGACAATCATCAGGTTCGAAAATCCCACGATGGCGTTCAGGGGAGTATGTATTTCATGGCTCATGTTGGCGATGAAGGTATTTTTTAATTGTTCGGCTTCCCGGGCTTTCCGGGTCGCCGCCTGTATTGCCGAGGCCAATTGCTTTTCCCGGTCTATGTTTTCATTTATTTCGGCCACCCGGATCTGTCCTTGTTCGGGATGATATTCCATGACTTTGATGTTCTCCCGGATGTAATGGACCGTATCGTTGGGGGGACAAACGCTGATTTCGCATGTCAGCCGTTCTTCTTTGCCTTTTCTGGCCTGCTGTAAGAATTGGCGGAGGATCTGCCGGTCATCGGGAGCGACGTAACGGTAAGCTGTCCGGTCATTCCAGGACTCCGGGCCCTCCCATCCCATATGATGTCGCCAGGAGTCGCTGACCATGCCGGCTTGATCGAACAGATTGTATTGTGCTACTCCGATATCGGCTTTGTTCATGGCAAAATGAAGAACGTTGCGCATTTTTTTGTGGGCTATTTTTTCCTGGTAGATATCGGTGGTGTCGACCAGCATGACCAGGATGTTGTTTTCGTTCGGGGTATGGCCCGGAATATAACGAATGACCAGGCGGAAGTATTGACAGACTTCCTGCTGGATACCGGTCGGTCGGGAAAGATACCGGCCTTCATAGATCGATAACATCCGGTTGATATTTTCCTGATGCCGTATTTTATCCTGTAAGTGCCTGTCCGGGAAGAAGTCATCGTAGAGGTTCGGAGCTTCCGGATGTTTCCATTTCCAAGAACGAAGAAGCGCTAAGGCTGCGTCGTTTTTATGGAGCAGGCTGCCGTTGGAATCGAAAATCAGCAGTGCAATGGGCATATTGTCATAAATGATCCGGAATTTCTCATGCAGCAATTTGTATTTTGTCAGTAGGGATTTGCTTTCCTGCTGGTATTTCCGGGTCCTCGCATAGATCAGATAACTGATGATGAATATACATGCCAGTACCAGCAAGAGGGTGATCGGGCGTAGGTGACGGATGAAAAACGGTGGCGGTAGGTTATAGTACCGGAGTTCGGGGGCTTTTAGGAAATCCCGGGGAACCGGAGGAGAGTAGGAGGATTGGGCATTCCGGTAAAAATAGTGTTGCTGAACATATTGAAAAGGAAGATCAGTGAGTGGGGTCCCTTCGTAAATGCGCATAATCAAACTTGCCGTTTGCCGGGCATATTGATCGGAAGTGGTGAAGTAGCCTCCCGTAATCTGGTTATTGGTCGGTCCTCCGTCCCGCAGGGAGTAAGACGGTATTTGTAAGTCGGCGATAAAAGAGGGGATGCTGTTGAATACGACAGCCGCTGAATCTGCCGGAAGGCGGTTGATATAGTTGGATATGCTGTTCCGATCGGTCTTCCTGCAATTAAAATAGCTTGTTTTGACTTGGGAAAGCGTGGAGCCCAGCATTTTTTTCTCCTGGTACCAACTGTATTCGTCGTCATAGGTCCCGTTTGAAATATATACGATTTCTTTTAACGAAGGGAAGCTATGGCTAAGACATTGGGTACGGCTGTAGCTAACCTCATCCCGTAACACTCCTGTTACAGACAATTTTTTAGTCGACGCTGCAACGGGAAGGAACAGACTATCGGTAAAAGTGTCGGCGGTAAAAAAATCCCCATAATCTTTCAATATTTTAGGATGGACGCTACAGAGAACAACCGGAACTTTTCCCCAGATTCCCCTTAAATTCATAATCCGGTATAACATCCAGCTTTCATCGCCGATCAGTACCAGTACTCTGGGAACAAGTACTTTACGAGTCAGACGCGCTTGGGAAAAAGCTTTTTGCATATTTAGCCGAGAGGCCAGCATCGTTTTTTGTATATCCAGAGAGGCATAGACGGTACGGAAAATCAAAGCGGGATTAGCCTGTTCCAGTTCATTCTGAATTTTTTTGGCGATGGCGGTGGTGTAAGGGTTTTCATATTGATTGGCGCTGAGGATCAATATGTAATTTTCGGAATTTAACTTATATTCTTTTTCCGCTGCTTTTAAAGAGGTTGTAAGAAAGCAGATAAACAATAATATGATGTGTCGGGCATTTAGCATCGAAGTGCTGATTCTGGATAAATTTTTACAAATATATTGAATAATATTAAAATTTATATCCTCTTTGTCTGAATTTAGGCATGGATGTTAATGAAAATAAAAAATAATAGGCTTTTAAGGAAGAAGATGCTAAAATTCCTAAATAAATATCTAAATTCGTACCATTTAATAATAAAAGTGATTGAAAATACAGATTTATGCTAAAGATTTTGTTCTTCTGGGGAATATTTTTTCTGTTCATGCTGTTTCAAGAAAAAGGGATGGCTCAAGAAATAAAAGTTTTCGGCGTGGTGATGGATGAAGATCATTTTCCACTTCCGGGGGCGACGGTAAAAGTGAAAAACAGCTCGATAGGAACGGTTACCGATCATAAAGGATATTTTCGGTTGAGTGGAATAGCGACGGGAGAAAAACTGCTGGTTTCTTACGTAGGGAAACGAACGGTAGAAGTTGCCGGAGGAGCGGATATGAAAATAATGCTCCTTCGGTATGCCCAGAAATTGGACGAGGTCATGGTACAGGTGGCTTATGGAAGTCAGAAAAGTTATGCCGTGGCGGGTGCCGTTTCCACGATGGGAAGCAAAGAAATCGGGCGAAGACCGGTGAGCAGCGTGGTATCGGCGTTGGATGCAGGAATACCGGGCCTCCTGGTCAATGCAACCTATGGTCAGCCGGGAGAGGACCCGGATATCCGGATCAGAGGGTTTGCTTCGGTCAATGGGGTGAATACTCCTTTGTATGTGGTGGATGGGGTGCCCTATTCAGGCAGTTTGGCCGATCTGAATCCGGATGATGTTGAAAGTGTTTCCGTCCTGAAAGATGCTTTAGCCGCAGTGCTTTATGGCAACAGGGCAGCTAACGGGGTGATTCTGATTACCCTGAAGCAGGCGAAGAGCCGGCGGCTGAGCATGGAGTTTACGGTCCGTCAAGGTGTTTATGCCCGAGGGATAAAAGAATATGCAAGAGTAGGAACGGATGATTTTATGGAGGTGATGTGGAAGAGTTACCGCAATTCCTTGCTGACCAATAATCCGGATGCCTTCCCTACCCTTGAAGAGGCTAATCGGGCAGTGAACGAGACTTAGATCGAAAGATTCCTGAAATATAATATTTACGACGTACCCGATGATCAGTTGTTCGATGCCGAAGGACATTTGCGCGAAGGGGTAAAGGTCAGGGAGTCTATACGCGAAGACCTGGATTGGTTCGACCCTTTGGTCCGGAAAGGATTTCGCCAAGAGTATAATCTGAGCGGAGGAGCGGTGCAGGAAAAGAGTGATTATCGTTTTTCCCTGGGGTATCTGAATGAGGAGGGCTATCTGACCAATGCCGGCTTTGACCGGCTGAACGCCCGTTTACAATTGAACCTCAAGCCTAAATCCTGGCTGGGCAGCGGATTGACGCTGGCTGGAAGCCATCAGAATCAAAATATTACCGACGGTACGGGAAATGCCTATGTGAATGTGTACAATATATCCCGGTATGTAGCCCCGATCTATCCGGTGCATCTTCATGATCTGGCAACGGGCGGGTATATCCTGAATCAGTCAGGAGAAAAGCAGTTTGACGATGGGACCGCTAATGAGCGACCGCAAAATGCCGGGCGTAATATCGTTTGGGAAAATAACTTGAACCGGAACAGACGGACCAATACGGTATTCAGCGGACAGGCCTATCTAAGCCTGGACTTACCGAAAGGGTTTCATTTGACGGTGAAGGGGGACCTTTATCTGGCCAATCAGGACCGGAAAGCGTATTATAGTCCTGAAGTGGGCGACGGGGTTGGAGTTGGCAGGGCTTATCAATATCAATACCGCTTCAAGCGGTATGTCTTTCAGGAGCAATTGCGATGGCAGCGACAGTTGGGAAAACAGGAGGTGGAAGTATTGCTTGGACACGAAAACTTTAATTACAATTACCATTATACGGCTATGTCGAAAGCCGATCAGATATTACCGGACAATATCGCCATGAGCAATTTCTCCACTTTGAAGACTCTGACCGGCTACCCGAAGGACTATCGTACGGAGAGTTATCTGGGAACTGTCCGGTATAATTACGATCGACGATATTTTGCGGAAGCAGCTTTTCGCCGGGACGGTTCCTCCCGTTTCCATGCTGACCACCGCTGGGGAAATTTCGGTAGTTTCGGTTTGGTATGGCTGCTGTCACAGGAACGGTTTGTCGAAAATTTATCCTGGATAGACTTG